>JAHJOY010000251.1 GCA_018819665.1 bacterium | reverse complement strand
TGTGGGAAATGGATGGAGTTCTTTGAAAGAAAAAACAGCTCCCTATGTTCTTTTATCTCCTTTTTTATTCGGGTTTGTAATATTTTTTAGTTATGCTTTTATCAGGTCTTTATATTTTAGTTTTACTGATTACGATCTTTTTTCCATACCTAATTGGGTTGGCATTACGAATTATATAAATCTTTTTAAAGAACATTTATTTAACAGAGCCCTAAGGAATTCACTAACCTTTGCTATTATTGTTACTACTCTACAGACAATATTTGCATTACTTTTAGCAGTAGTTATGAATCAGAAGATTAGAGGTATTAAATATTTCAGGACAGCTTATTATATGCCCAGCGTTACTTCCAGTATCGTTATTACTCTAATTTTTATGTGGATGTTTCAAAGAAAAGGGGTTATAAACTATCTTTTAACCCTACTTCATCAGTATGGTTTAACAATAGGGATTTTCCTAACCCTCTTAGTGGGAATACAATTATTATTAGTAGTTACAGAAAAATTAAGGGGGAGGCCAGTTGAATATCTTGAACCCAGTTATATTGTTATATCTATTATTTTAGCTTCCATTATTACCTATGTACTTAAAGATTTTGGTATTATCAAACCAGTCGAAGCAAAGGCAGTCGATATATTTTGGTTAAGCACAAGGGAAAAAGTTCCTTTTTGGGCAGGTCCCTTTGCTTTTCCCCGACCCCTGGGCGCAATAATGATCTTAAATATCTGGACTACTACTCCTACATTTATGATACTTTATTTAGCTGGACTACAGGATATTCCTCAAGCATTATATGAAGCTGCTGAGGTAGATGGCGCTAAAGGTTGGCAAAAATTCTGGTATATTACTGTTCCTCAACTAAAACATATAACTTTTTTAATAGTTGTATTAGGGTTGATCGGTACCTTGCAGATGTTTGATCAGGTTAAGATTATTGGTGGTCAGTCCCCTTTAGAATCCACCATAACCCTGGCTTATTATGTATATCAGAGTGCATTTCCAGGTGCTTCTGCCCCAAAAATAGGTATGGCCAGTGCTGCTGCCATTATTTTAGCAGTCTTAACCCTGACTATAGTCTTTATTCAGAAAATGTTTTCCGGAGAAGGAAGGGGATTAAGAGATTAATGAAAATTCAACAGAAGCATACTAATGATATAAATATAAAAATTAAACGTCGGCGCTGGATGAATGTGGGAGCAATCTATCTAATTTTATTACTATTTTCCGTGCTTTTTATGGGGACTTTTCTCTTTGGAGCGATGTCGAGTTTAAAAGATAACCCCAGTAAATGGCCACCCACTCTAAAAACTGAGCAATTATCACTGAAAAATTGGATTGGAGTTTATACACTTGCCCGACAAGGAGGAGCTGGTGGTTTTTTTGGCGAATTAAAGTCCGGTCACGAAGTTTCTTTGCAGATTACTTATAAATATCCGATGGGAATTGAAATTATACCCCCCGAAGCAATTATCCCAAAAAGATTTAAAGGGGCAGGGAGAGCCGCCTTAGATTTAGATAAAGAGTTTACTGCTGATTTTGTTGAAATTAAATCAATTGAAGAGATTGGTCGCACTTCAGTTAAGAATGGTACCCAGGTTAGTTATAAAATAAGTATAATAAATCCCAGCCAAAAAGACTTTCTTGAATTACCGTTAGATTTAAAGGTTCCGTATAAAGTTGAAGTTGTAAAAGCAACTCTTACCCCAAACCGAATAGAACGGTTAGGGATGGTCCAGAGCTGGAATAGTTTAGTGAACGGGGTTATCCCTTATATTTTCCATAACCATTTTAGGGTTTTTAATGAAAATTATAGTCGTAGTACTGGGAAGCGACTTTTTACGACCTGGATATTTAATTCCTTTTTTATTAGTATAATTAAAGTTATCACTACCCTAACATTTGCTTCGATGGCCGGATATGCTTTAGCCAGGCTTAAATTTTTTGGAAAAAATTATTTATTTGTCTTTATTCTTTTTTCCATGATGATTCCCGGACAGGTAACCTTTATTTCAAATTATTTAGTATTACGGGATGGTGTTTTTGGTTTCACTAAATTATTTGGTGGCGGAAGTCTTTTAAATACCTTCACCGGGTTAATTATTTCAGGGTTAGTGGGTGCGAGTGCAGTTTTTATAATGAAACAATTTTTTGAAGGTTTACCCCAAGAAATGGAAGAATCAGCCCGGATTGATGGAGCCAGTACTTATCAAATTTTCTCAAAGATAATGTTACCCCTGGCTAAACCCGCTTTAGGAGCACTTACCATTTTAACTTTTCAAGGGGTATGGAATGAATTTTTCTGGCCTTTAGTAGTTTTAACTTCTCCGATGGACAAGTTTACCTTGACTGTTGGATTATTAAGTTTTAAAAATACTTATGCCTCAGGAGCCTTTGATTGGGGGCCAATTCTGGCAGGAGCAATTATTTCAGCTTTGCCGATTATAATCCTCTTTATTGTTTTTCAGCGTTATTTTGTAGAAGGAATAAGTTTCAGTGGGATAAAGGGATAAATTTAGCACCGATTCCTTACTCAATTATTTTCTTTAATTTTTATACAAGATAGGAGTTATTTATGGTAATTAAATATGATATTGGGAAAAACAAATATCGAAATTGGATAGTAGGAGAGACTGATTTTAAACCAGAATATCCAGGAAAATTTGAAACAATCTTTACTCTTGGCAATGGTTATATGGGAGTGAGAGCAGCAACAGAAGAAACTTATCGAGAAGAAACAAGAGGTTGTTATATTGCTGGTCTGTTCGATAAATTCCCTGGAGAAGTGACAGAATTAGCTAATATTCCTGACTGGCTGAATATTGAAATAAAATTAGATGGTGAAAAATTTGATTTAAAGACCGGGAAGATTCTATCATATCAAAGGCAAATTAATATTAAAGACGGGCAACTTATAAGGAATATTGAATGGGAAAGTCCAACCAGTAGAAAAACTCGATTGACCTTTGAAAGATTTGTATCTCTGGATAATATTCATTTTGCTGCCCTAAAAGTAAAGATTATTCCCCTTAATTATTCTGGAGCTATTGAAATTTGTTCAGGGATTAATGGGCAGACTACTAATAGCGGCGTGCAGCATTTTAAAGAAGGAAGATTACGATTTTCTTCTGAAGGGATTATCTCAATGACTTCCAGGACTCAGGAATCGAATATCGGTCTTGTTATTGCTGCAAAACACCGTTTCTATTTGAATGGCAAGATATTAGAAGAAAAAGAGGGAATAGGAAGTCAACGAAGAAAGATTTTTTTATCTTCCCGATATAAAATTAAACAGAATGAAGAATTTATTTTTAAAAAAATGGTTACCGTATATACAACCCGTGATCCTGATTTTAAGGAGAAAGAAAAAGTTTCTGATAAAGAAATTGAAAAGGCAGCGGTAGATAATTTAAAAAAACTTATAGAAACTGGTTATAATAATCTTTTTGAAGCCCACAAAGAAAGGTGGAATCAACTCTGGGAACAAATTGATATTACTCTTGATGGACCAGACTTTGATCAATTAGCCATTCGTTTTTCACAATTTCACATCTATCAGATGACTCCTGTTCATGATGGGAGATTAAGTATTGCGGCAAAAGGACTTTCCGGCGAGGGCTACAAAGGTCATATATTTTGGGATATGGAAATCTTTATCCTTCCTTTCCTTATTTATACTTTTCCGGAAATCGCCAAAAGATTACTCTTTTATCGTTATCATTTTTTAGATGGAGCAAGGGAAAAAGCTAAGGAAAATGGTTTTGAGGGTGCTATGTATCCCTGGGAATGTGCCGACACAGGATGCGAAGTCACTCCTAAATGGGGTGGGGTAGATTTCAAAACCGGTAAACCTCAAAGGATATGGACTGGTGAGTTAGAGCAACATATAACTTGTGATATAGTATACAGTATCTGGCATTATTTCCAGGCAACCTGTGATTATGATTTTATGTACAACTATGGGTTAGAGATTATATTGGAGACATCCCGCTTCTGGGCGAGTAGATTGGAGTATAATCCGGAAAAAGACCAATATGAAATAAATGATGTTACCGGACCGGACGAATACAGTGAACATATAAATAATAATACCTTCACAAACTACATGGTAAAGTGGCAGCTTAATAAAACTATACAATTTTCTGAATGGGTTAAGATGAATCAATTGGAAGTATGGAAGAAAGTTACTTCTAAAATCAAATTTACTTTTAATGAATTGAGTGATTGGAAAGAAAAGGCTGACAAGATATATATTGGCATGGATAAAGCTTCAGGTTTTATCCATCAGTATGAAGGCTTTACAGATAAGAAGGAAGTCGATCTTTTAAAATATAAAGGAAAAGTAGGAGCAATTGCCCAGGATTATAACTGGGAAGAAATCACCCAGATGCAAGTATTAAAACAATCAGATATTATTATGCTTCTATATCTTTTAGGTGATGATTTTTCCCAAGAAACTAAACGTCTTAACTGGGGTTATTATGAACCAAAGACTCTTCATGATTCCTCATTAAGTCCGAGCATACATGCTATTGTGGCCTTAGACATAGAAGATGTTGAAAAAGGATATGAATATTTTGAAAGATCAATACGGATTGATTTAGGAGAAAATTTAAAAAGTTCCTGGGATGGACTTCATGCAGCCTCACTTGGCGGGAACTGGCAGGCAGTAGTATATGGTTTTGGCGGGGTTCGAATTACAAATAAAGGAAGATTGAGAATTAATCCTCATCTACCAGAAAAGTGGAAAAATTTAAAATTTAAAATTAACTGGAGAGGAGAAAAATACAGTATTGAAATTACTAAAAACAAGATCACCCTCAAACCATTATCTTCTATAAGTCGATCATTGCTCGTGGAAATTTATGGTAAAGATTATTTTCTCCATCCTAATGAGATATTGAAAGTAACTTACTAAGATAAGATAAGAAGGAAATATTTGAAAATGAGAAGAAAATTAAAAGCAGTTATCTTTGATCTTGACGGAGTAATTACTGATACTTCTGAGTATCATTATCAGGCATGGAAAAGATTGGCTGATGAAGAAGGAATTCCTTTTAACAGAGATGATAATGATAAACTAAGAGGTGTTTCTCGAAGTGAATGCCTAAAAATATTATTAAATGGAAAACGAGTTTCAACTGAACAATTTCAGGAGATGATGGATAGAAAAAACGAATATTATGTGGAATTATTAAGACAGATGACTTCTGAAAATATTCTATCCGGGGCAAAGGAAATAGTCTTAGAACTCAAAAAAAGAGGGATAAAAACAGCCATTGCTTCGGTAAGCAAGAATACGAGAACAGTCTTAAAGGGAACAGGAATAGAGAATTTATTTGATATCGTCGTAGATGGATATAGTGTAAAAAATACTAAACCCGCCCCAGATATATTTTTATATGCAGCGAAAGAATTAGGAGTAAAGCCGGAAGATTGTGCGGTAGTAGAAGATGCAGAAGCAGGAATTGAGGCTGCTTTGGCAGGTAATATGCTACCTGTTGGCATTGGTCCTGAGGAGAGAGTAGGAAAAGCCCGCTTTCGTTTTGAAAAAATTGGAGATATTACACTAACTAAATTATTAGAAATTATAAATTCTTAAATAAATAAGTTAAACTTACCAATATTTTTATCCCCCTTTTTCTTCCTTTTTTAGCTCAACTTTCCACCAGAAAGACCTTA
>JAHJOY010000250.1 GCA_018819665.1 bacterium | reverse complement strand
TTTATTCTATCCTTTTTAAGTAAAATAATATTATCTTATTTATTTTCTTTCTTCTTTGAGGTTTCAGAAATACTCTCCCGCATAGCAGTATCGGCAGCGATATTCTTCAAATTATAATAATCCATTACTCCTAATTTTCCAGTTCTTAATGCTTCTGCCATAGCCTTAGGAACTTCTGCTTCTGCTTCTACCACCTTTGCTCTCATTTCTTGGACTCTGGCTTTCATTTCTTGCTCCTGAGCTACCGCTAATGCTCTTCTCTGTTCAGCCCTGGCCTGAGCAATCTTCTTATCCGCTTCTGCCTGATCAGTCTGCAACATGGCACCAATATTTTTACCTACATCTACATCAGCAATATCGATAGATAATATCTCAAAAGCTGTCCCCGCATCTAAACCTTTTTTCAATACAGTCTTAGAAATATTATCTGGGTTTTCTAAGACATTTTTATGGGTTTCTGCCGAACCAATGGTAGTAACAATTCCCTCTCCTACTCTAGCTATAATGGTTTCCTCGCCAGCTCCTCCAACTAACCGTTCAATATTTGCTCTTACCGTCACTCTTGCAGTGGCCATAACTTGAATACCATTTTTGGCTACCGCTGCTACTATCGGTGTTTTTATTACTTTCGGGTTTACACTCATTTGTACAGCCTCTAAGACATCTCTTCCAGCTAAATCAATAGCGGTACCCTTTTCAAAAGATAAAGGAATACCCGCTCTTGCTGCAGCAATCAAGGCATTAATCACTCGATCAACATTTCCTCCAGCCAAGTAATGTGCTTCCAATTTATCAATAGAAATGGTCAACCCAGCTTTAGTGGCCTTTATTAAAGCATTAACAATCTGATGGGGAGGAACCCTTCTAAGTCTCATACCCACCAAAGTAAAAATCCCTACCTTTACTCCTGCAGCCATAGCTGAAATCCATAATCCTACCGGTATAAATTGAAAGAAAATATAGATTATAAAAATAACTACGATAATTGGAATCAACGGAACTAATAACTCAATCATTTTTTTACCTCCTTATTCTAAAAATAATATTTAAACTATCAAGAAGCATCGACTGCTTCTACTACTATCTTATTACCCTCAATACTTATTACTTTAATTTTGGTATTAGAATCAACGTATTCTCCCCGTGTAAGGGCATCTAATTTTTTACCATTAACCTCTACTATACCAGACGGACGTAAAGGCGTAATAGATATACCTTTTCCCCCGATTAATCGTTTTAAATCTTTTGTCCCCACCGTATATCCTAATTCCTTTTTCTGCTCAGTAGAAAGGACAAATTTTCTCCAGGTTCGAGTGGAAGGAATATATTTAATTAATAAGAAAAACCCTATTACGGATATGCCCAGGGCAATCAATATTGAATAAGTCGCCTGGATAATATTCCCAAAAGTAAGAAATATGCTGGCTAAAATAGCTGCAATCCCGCTTATTCCGGCCAGGCCAAACCCGGGAATAAAAAATATTTCTGCCAAAAGCAAAAGAAGACCGATTACAAATAGGATAATTGTTTCAAATCCTGCTAAACCGACAATTATATGTCCTCCAAAAAATAAAGACAGAGAAATTATTCCTATCGACCCTGCAATTCCCCAGCCTAAGGTCCAAAATTCAATTATAAGTCCTAAAAAACCTATAGATAATAATAATGAACTGACTACGGGGTTAGTAACAAACCGACTTATATTCTCTGCCCAATTAGGATAAATATGTACTATTTTAGCATCTCTTAAGTTTAAAAAATTTAAAACTTCCTCATTGTTTAAAACTATATTATCTGCGATATTTAATTTTATAGCTTGCTCAGCATTTAAAGTTAAAATTTTATCTTTTTCTATTATGCCTTTAATTTCTACATCTTTGTCAACCATGGCGGCTGCTATATCTTCCGAACGCCCTCTACTTAAGGCAGTAGAAGTAAATTCAGCTCTTAAGGCCGATATAGTCTTTTCGTCCGCAGGTTGCGGTTCTGCTGCACCGATACTGGCACTTTTATCCATTAGAATATATTTTGCTGATAGAGCGATTAGGGCTCCTGCAGACCAAGCTCTATTTTTAATATAGGCTACACTTGGTATATTCAAGTTAATTATTTGATCTCTTATCTGGACTGCAGCATCAACTCTTCCCCCAAAGGTATCAATTTCTAAAATAACCGCTTTCGCCTTATTTGATACCGCTTCCTCTAAAGCTCGCTGCACATAGGAAGATAAGCCTAAGTCAATTGTTCCTTTAATAGAGACTAAATATACCTCATCTGTTTCGTTTGCGTAAGTGTTTAGAGCAATTAAACTAAAAATTACAAATAGAGTTATAATTATAAGAAATATCTTGCTCTTTTTATCTAAATTATATTTTATTATCAAATAATTTACGCTCCTAAATTAGTCGTTAGTGAATAGTTGACAAAT
>JAHJOY010000249.1 GCA_018819665.1 bacterium | reverse complement strand
GTTATATAAAGGTCGATTGTCTGTTTTTGATTGTTCTACGCTCTCCACTTTAGAAGAAGACTCCAACATCTTTAGTCCTTTTTTTAGATAACAAAGAATTAACTTTAATAGTATAATAATCTGTTACCGTTTTTTGAATCTGACCAATAGAAATATTTTTATTTTCTAAAGGGATAATATCTTTTAATATATCCTGGGATAAAGAAACAGACAATTCCTTTTTAGTGAAAGTAGAAAAGGCAACTAATTTAGTTAAAGATCCTTCTAATTGTCTGATATTAGAAGGAATCTTTTCGGCGATAAAATTGATTACTTCACTGGGAACACTTAGGTTTTCTGCCTGGGCCTTTTTTCTTAAAATGGCAATACGGGTCTCATAATCAGGAGGCTGGATATCAGTTATTAATCCCCATTCAAAACGAGAGATTAAGCGATTTTCTAAAGTGGGAATATCTTTTGGGGGTCGGTCGCTGGTGATTACTATCTGTTTATTAGAATCATACAAAGTATTAAAGGTATGAAAAAATTCTTCCTGCGTCCTCTCTTTCCCGGCCAAAAACTGTATGTCATCAATTAATAGCACGTCTACACTACGGTATTTATCACGAAAGGCAACAGTGCGGTCATCCCTTATAGAATCAATCATCTCGTTAGTGAATTTTTCCGAAGATATATACAAAACTTTAATTTTACTGTTTTGTTGTGTAATATATCTACCAATAGCCTGTATTAAATGGGTTTTACCTAAACCTACTTCCCCATATACAAATAAAGGGTTGTAAGATTTAGCAGGAGATTGAGCTACCGCAAGGCAGGCAGCGTGGGCAAAGCGGTTACTGTTCCCCACCACAAAATTATCAAAAGTATATTTTGAAGTTAAAGTAAGGTTATTATTTTTTAAGGAAGGTTCTGGTTTTTTTATGTTTGTTTTAGGGTTAGGGGTAGAGTGAGCGGGCGCGGAAAATTTTTGATCAGCTGCCTTAAATTTTATTATTAGGTTATCATCTGAACCGAGAGTCCTTTTTAAAATATCTTTAATAAACCCGGCGTAGTGTTTTTCTAACCACTCTTTACAGAAGTCCCCGGGGGCAGAAATTATCAACTCGTTTTCGCCGAATTTTACAACTTCCGTTTTACTGAACCAGCTATTATAAGCCTGGGGGTTCAATTCTTCTTTAATTATTTCTAAAATTTTATCCCACAGTTCTTTAGTCTCTGTAAACTCCATATATATATACCTTCCCGTACAATTAAGTATTTTTTTATCCGAATTTGATTATAAAAGTTTTATAGAGTGAAAAAAGGTTATCAAACTATAAACTATTTTTGAAAACCTATAAGTCGCGAGGGTTTTATGATTTTTCCCCAAAGTTAACAGCTGGCTGTGGAAAACCCCAGGAGAGTTTTTTTATTAAATTTTAACATCTTCCTCAAAAAAATAAACTTTAATACTTTATTTATAGATTGCTAAACAGCTAAAAGTAAAGGCCTTAAAGAAGTTATTAACAGTTTATTAACATCTGTGGATAACTCGGGTAAAAATGCAATTTATTTTGTACTTATAATAGCAAAAATATTTTTATTAAGCAAAAATATTTTTTCGCGCTAACTGGGGGCGGGAAGATAGCCGACAAACAAATTTTAAATATTTGCCCAAAACAGAAAGAAAGCTTTAAAGGCGAAAATAAAATTTTGGGATTTTCCCGTTAGTGTAAACTTTGGTGAGGTAGTTAGATAAAAAGAAGAATACTACTTTTTTGTATTTTTTTTCTCTTTCTTAACTCGATAATCGATACTTTCCCCATAAGCTTGACATTTAGAGGGTATTAAAGATATAATTTTCATTGAATTTTAAATTCTACATTTTAACAAAGAAGGAGAGAGCTAGTTAAATGAAGCGGACTTATCAACCAAACACCAGAAAAAAACTGAAAGTACATGGATTTCGCCAAAGAATGAGCACTAAAGCCGGCCGTTTGGTATTAAAGAGAAGGCGTTTAAAAGGACGCAAACGCCTTACGGTATCCGGATAATTAATTTTATAAACAGAAGAGGAATTTTTATAAAAAGAAAATTATCAAAGACCAGTGAATTTAAGAGGGTTTTTTCGGAAGGCAGAAGAATCGAAGGCAAGAATATAATAATATTTATTTTAAAAAACGATTATGATTTTAACCGACTGGGGATAATGGTAAAAAAAGAGACAGGAAAGGCAGTAGCTAGAAATAAGATAAAAAGATGGCTAAAAGAAGCAAGCCAACTGCTAAACAAGAAATTAATTCCAGGATATGATATAATTGTACTGGCCAAAAACAATATTAGGGAAGCAAACTATTTTGAGATATGCTATGACTTAGAAAGCCTTTTTTATAAAGGGAGATTGTTTTTATAAAAAAGAAGCAGCAAATAGCAAATAGGAGATTTAAACCAATATAAAGAAAATCTATGCTCTTTCTTAAAGAAAAGAAAAAGTAATAGAATTTCATTAGAGATTTTATGAATAAAATAATTATTTTACTAATAAGTTTTTATCAAAAATACATATCCCCTTTAAAGCCTACCACCTGCAGGTTTTATCCCACCTGTTCCGAATATACCGCACAGGCCCTAAAAAGATACGGCCTTTTAGAAGGGTTACGGCTTTCTGCGGGGAGAATATTGCGTTGTCACCCCTTTAATCCGGGCGGCTATGATCCCCTTCCCGATTCTTCAGTAGCTTGTGCACATAAAAAATGAAAATAACACATAGTACGATAATATAAATAAAATAAAAACAATAGAAGGAAAACTAAAAAACAAAAAGATAAAGGAGAAAATATGTGGAGTTCTTTAATCACGCTAGTCACTAAACTGTTAACAGTGCTCTATGGTTTTACCCACAATTATGGAGTTGCTATTATATTACTAACTATTCTTATTAGGTTAATCTTGTATCCCTTAATGCAAAAACAGATGGTTTCTATGCGGGAGATGCAAAAAATTCAGCCTTTAATGAAGGCGGTACAGGAGAAATATAAGAACGATAAAGAAAGATTAAATAAAGAGTTAATGGCTTTATATAAGGAACATAAAGTCAATCCTATGAGCGGATGTTTGCCCCTATTGATTCAAATGCCCATATTAATCCTGCTCTTCCAGACCTTAAGAGTATTTGAATATTTAGATCCTATCACCAACAATGTAGCTGGTGGGTTTTTGTGGATTGCTAATTATTATAATGTTATTGAAAATGGTGACCTTGTGGCTAAAGCAGGGCTGGCTCTTTCTGAGCGGTTGATTCCTTTTGGATTTTTTGGAATAGAGTATATTGGCATATTGCCCTTTCTAGTAGCCGGTTCAATGTATATTCAACAAAAGATGACCTCCACTGACGGCACCACAGGTAAAGACGGAGGTTCTGCCCAACAGACTCAGAAGATGATGACCATTATGATGCCCTTATTGATTGGCTTTATGAGTTTCAGCCTGCCTTCTGGTTTGACCCTGTACTGGTTTACTTCTACCCTTTTGGGGATTGGGCAGCAGCATTTAATTAACAAGAAAACACCTACAATAGTTGATATGCCAAAAGAAGCAGTGTCGGATAAAGGTGAATTAAAAGAGAAACAGCTTAATAAAAAACCGAAAGAAGTGTTGGCCCCCAAAGAAGAATCCTGGATTCCAGGATATGAAGGAGTAGACGGGGGAAACCCTTCCGGGAGAAAGACAAAAACCAAAAAATATAAAAAAGGCAAAAGAAGATAAATTAGTCGTTAGTGTATAAATAGTATCGAGTATATAGCAAAAATACAGTAAAAAGTGATGAGCAATGTGATACAAGCAATAAGTTTCGGGTTACAGGTTGCGAGTTTCAAATAAAAATTCTACGTAGTTGGTTAAATAATTAATATCGGGTCAGCGTAGAGGCACGGCGTGCCGTGTCTTCTTGTACAACACAGCAACACCGCATTGCTACACCAACTGGCAAACTGGCAAACCGGGTAACTAACTAACGAATCAAAGGATACAATTAAACTAAAGATAACTATTTTATCCAACTGGATTACACCAGCATTTTAAATTTGTAGTTTAGATACAAAAGAGGGAGTAGACTTGGAAAATACTAATAATTTTGAATTAAGCCTTCAAGAAAGAGCTCAAACAACCCTGGAAAAAATAATAAATTTTATTATAGAGGACGGAGAAATACAGGCAATTAACAATGAAGAGGCTGACACAATTGTTTTAGGAATAAAAACCTCTAATCCCGGAGTATTAATTGGAAGACATGGACATACTCTTGATGCCCTTCAATATATTGTTAACATTATTGCTAATAAAGAAATCGAAGAATCTGAACGGAGAAAAATAATAGTTGATATAGAAGGCTATAAGGAAAGAAGAGAAGATATTGTTTCCAAATACGCTCATGAAAAAGCAGAAATAGTGAAAAAAACAGGAAAAAAGATTGCTCTTTGTTATATGAATGCGGTGGAAAGAAGAATAGTTCACCTTGTTTTACAGGAAGACCCCCTGCTAGTTACTTATAGTGAAGGATCAGAACCTTTTAGAAGAGTTATTATAGCCCCAAAAGAAAACATAAATAACATAAATAACACAGAAGAAGAATAATAAAGAATTGTTAACAAGCATAAGAAGTTAGATATTGTCCCCAGGATGAATATTAATCTTTTTATGCTTTTTATTTTCGTATCGCGTATTGCGTATCGCGTATTGCGCGAGGAAAGAAGAAGACGAAAAATTATTAGAGAATAGAAAGCAGGGGTGTATTGCATACACCCTCAAAGATTATTCTAAAACCGTAGGACAGGCGTCTCGCCTGTCTATTAATTAAGGTAGGGGTTCGATTCATCGAACCCGCTAAACAAAAATAACAAATAACCCGGGGCGGATGAATCCGCCCCCTACGCCAGATTCGTGGTAATAACATAAAACACAATAAACAGAAAACTGTAAACCCGTTATTTTATACCAACAACTAATTCAATCGGCAAATTGGTGAATAAGTACTATCTGGAAAACAGGTAAACCGAGTAATTGGATAACATAGAATAAACTTGCATCTTGTATCTTGCAATTTGTATTTAATACTAACGACTATTCACTATCGACTAACGACTAAATAAGGAGAATGCTTATGAAATTTTGGGAAAATGATACCATTGCTGCTATTTCTACCCCAATTGGAGAAAGCGGAATCGGCATTGTTAGAATAAGCGGCCCAAAAGCCTTAGAAATAGCCCAAGAGGTATTTAGAGATAAAAATTTAAATAAAACAAAGATTAAAAATTTCTTCAGCCATACCGTTCATTACGGATTTGTAATAGATCCGGAATGCGGGGATAAGATTGACGAGGTTATTTTAGTTTTAATGAAAAAACCCCAAACTTATACCCGGGAAGATATTGTAGAATTCAATTGTCATGGAGGGATACTCTCTCTCAGGAAAGTACTGGAAACAGTGATTAATTGTGGGGCAAGGATGGCTGAGCCGGGAGAATTTACTAAAAGAGCCTTTTTAAACGGTAGAATTGATTTAAGCCAGGCGGAAGCAGTAATTGACCTTATTCAGGCTAAAACTGAGAGGAGTTTAAGTTCTTCGTTGGCCCAATTGGGAGGAAGTCTAAAGAAGAAGATCGCAGATTTGAGGCACAGGTTGATAAGGGTTTCCGCAGAGATTGAAGCCCCTATGGATTTTCCCGACCAAGACATTAAAGAGATAAGCCCGAAAAAGGTAGAAGAAAATATAAATTATATTTTAAAAGAGATTAACTTTCTTATAGAGACCCTGAATTACGGGAAAATACTCAAAGAAGGGATAAATGCTCTGATAGTTGGCAAGGCCAATGTAGGGAAATCCAGCCTTTTCAATACTTTGTTAAGAGAAAACCGGGCTATTGTTACCCACTTGCCGGGAACAACCAGAGATACCATTGAAGAGTTAATTAATATTAAAGGGATAGCTTTTAAAATTATAGATACCGCCGGGCTTAAAAATCCAGAAAATATTATAGAAAAGATAAGTATTAAAAAAATGATGAAACATTTAAAAGAAACCAAGCTAATTTTGGCTATGTTTGATGCAAGCGTTCCCTTATCTTTGGAAGACAAAGAAGTAATTAAAAAAATAAATAAAGAAAAAAATGAAAACAAAAAGGTTATAGTAATTGAAAACAAGATAGATTTAAGCGAGAAGATTGATAGAGAGAAGCTGCTTAGTCTTTTAGATGTTAAGGATAGCATAAAGATGTCTTTGAAAGAAAAGATTGGCATAGAAGAGTTAGAAGAAAAGCTGGCCAGAGCAGCTATAGAGGGGTTGGTGATACCGGAAAACGGAGTGGTTATAAATAATGTGAGGCAGGCAAACCAACTAAATAGAGCAAAACAGGCGTTAGAACATGTATTGTTAGGTTTGAAGGGGAAAATAACTTATGATTTTTTAACTATCGATTTAAAAGATGCCCTGGATTCTCTGGGCGAAATAACCGGAGATTCTATTAATGATGAAATAGTTAACGATATATTTTCTCGTTTTTGTATCGGGAAATAATAGATTAATTTTTCATAATACAGTAAAAAAGTTTTTCTTAAAAGGGCAATGTTCCACGTGGAACATTTTAAAAAATGAATTGTGAATAAACTGTGGAAAACTTTAAATTGGTTAGAATTAAATCTTTTAAGTTATCTCCTCAAATAAATCAAATATCCGCATAAAAAAATAAGATAAAAATTACTTATGTAAAATGTTTAATTATCTTATTTGTATCAACGAATTACGACTTTACAAATTAAAAAAGTTTTTTGATTGTAGTTTTTTAATATTTGAATTAAAATGGGCTTAAATCATAGTATTTAATATTATTTTATTTATGTGGATAAATTGTGGAAAAGTTAAATAGTTAGCTAGTTAGTTGGTTACCTGGTTAGTTAGTTAAGATAATTAGCGTACAGTGTACAGCGTTTAGCGTATAGTTAAGAAAGAAGAAAAAATCAGAGAATAGAAGACAGAAAGCAGAAGATAAGATAGTATCGAGTATTGAGTAAAAATAGTCTACCGGTCGCCCGGTCTTCCGGTCTACCAGTCAATACAACAAGCAATACGATTCTACTTACTAAGAACTGATAAATGAAAACTGATTTTTCTTATCTAAAAACTAAAAACTATAAACTAATAACTTGTATTAATACTAACGACTATTTAAAGAGGAGATTTATTTTTTGTTTAAAGAAGATGAAAGTATTTTAATTGACGGTGCCCAAAAAATGGGAATTAATCTCCATAAAGAGCAGATTAAAAAATTTTCCCGATATTTAGAGTTATTAGTCCAATGGAATCAAAAAATAAACTTAACTTCTTTAAAAACACCACAGGAAATAATTATTAAGCATTTTTTAGATTCTATTAGCTGTATAAAGGTTATCAATAAGTATATTAACATAGAAGGAATAAGTATTATTGATGTGGGTACAGGCGCAGGTTTCCCAGGTATACCCATTAAAATAGTATGCCCTTCAATTAGTTTGTCTCTCCTGGAAGCAAGAAAGAAAAAGACCATATTTTTAGAAAAAATAATCGAAGAAATAAATTTTCAGAAAGTTGAGGTACTTAATGGCAGAGCAGAAGCTTTCGGGAAATGCCCGGATTACCGGGAGAAGTACGATATAGTACTATCCAGAGCGGTAGCCCTTTTGAGCACTTTAAGCGAATATTGTCTTCCTTTGGTAAGGGTGGGGGGGTTATTTGTGGCGCAAAAAGGAAGATCGTATAAGGAAGAAATCGATAAAGCTCTCAAGACAGTTCAGTTTTTAGGCGGAGAGCTGATTGGAGTGGAAAACGTTAGAATTCCCTTTATAAATCAGGAAAGACATCTTTTGATAATCAAGAAAATAAAAGATACTCCTTCGAAATACCCCAGAAAAGAAGGTCTCCCTCAAAAAAGACCTTTGTAATTTTGAAATATTTTTGATAATATAAGTTATATATTATAAAAAGCAAAAACGAAAAGCGAAAAACGCAAAAATAAATTCGTATCTCGTATCTCGCAGAGAAAATAGAAGTCAGAATCCAGGAGCCAGGAGTCCGATGTAGGGGCACGATGCATCGCGCCCAAAGGACAGACTCACCTGTCTCTGAATTAAGGTAGGTAGTTCGATTCATCGAACCCACTAACTGTAGGACAGGCGTCCCCCGTTTTCACGAGGGCAGTCCCGCCTGTCTACTAAATAACCTGGGGCGGATGAATCCGCCCCCTACACCAGATTCGTGGCAATAACATAAAACACAACAAATTAACAACTAATTTATCTTGCATCTATTCTCTGTATTTTCTTTACTATATACTGTATACTAAACGTATCTTGCAACAGTAAACTGACAACCGAAAACTGTAAACCTGTACTAATAAATAACTGTTCCACGTGGAACATTAATTATCATGAACAAATGTTCTGTAATTAAATCTGTGTAATCCGATGCTCGTCTGTGTAATCATTTTAGGAGAATATCTATGACCAAAGTCTTGGCAATCACCAACCAAAAAGGTGGAGTAGGCAAAACAACTACCGCAGTAAATCTATGCACTTCTATGGCCTTACATAAAAGAAAAACTTTGTTGATCGACATAGACCCTCAGGGGAATGCCAGCACTGGAATAGGTTTGGATAAAATAAAAGTTAAAAGATGTATTTATGATGTCTTGATTAATCAAACCCCCATAAAAGAAATCATTTTACCGACCCAGGTAGAAAATTTAGATATTTTGCCTTCCACTATTCAATTAGCAGGAGCAGAAATAGAATTAGTTAATTATATCTCTCGGGAAAACAAATTAAAACACGCAATTAAACCAATTAAAAATGATTATAATTATATAATCATTGATTGTCCGCCTTCCCTGGGTCTTTTAACCATAAACTCTCTTACTGCTGCTGATGCGGTTATTATTCCCATTCAGTGTGAATATTATGCCTTAGAAGGCATTGGGCAATTACTAAAAACCATAAATCTGGTCAGAGAAAATCTAAACTCATCTTTAGAAATCGAAGGGATTTTACTGACTATGTATGATAGCCGAACAAATCTTTCCCGCGATGTTGTTAAGGAGGTTCAAAAATATTTTAAAGGAAAGATATTTAAGGCAGTCGTTCCACGAAATGTCAGAGTGAGCGAAGCCCCCAGCTATGGCAAGCCCGTTGTTTTGTATGATGCAAAATCCAAAGGGGCGATAGCTTATAAAAAATTTGCCCGAGAGGTGATATCAAATGATTAAAAGAGGATTAGGGAAAGGGTTAGAAGCCCTTATCCCCACCAAGGCTGAACACAAAGAAAAAGAACTTGTAATCGAGATGGATACAGAAAGTGTAGCCCCTAACCTTTTTCAGCCCCGTAAAAATTTCGATAAAGAAAAAATGGAAGAACTGAAAGGGTCAATTGAGAAACACGGAATAATTCAACCGATCGTAGTAAGGAAGATGGCTAACGGGTATGAAATTGTTGCCGGGGAGCGGAGATTAAAGGCAGCCAAAGAGATCGGCTTAAAGAAGATACCGGCAATTATTAAGAGCATTAACAATGAAAAAAGTTTAGAAATTGCCTTGGTGGAAAATATTCAAAGAGAAGATCTTAATCCTGTTGAGCAGGCCAATGCCTTCAAAAGATTGGTAGATGAGTTTAAACTTACCCAGCAAGAATTAGCAGAAGTAACCGGAAAGAGCAGGGCTTTGGTCGCCAATACTATCAGGCTGTTAAAACTGAATCCGGAGATACAAAAAAATATTTCTGAAGGGAAAATATCTTTTGGTCATGCTAAATTATTATTAAGCATAGAAGATGAAGAAGTACAAAAAGCAGCGTGTGACAGAATAATAGTTAATGATTTATCGGTAAGAGATACCGAGCGCCTGATTAAAAATATCGGAAAGGTGCAAAAAAAGCAATTTAAAGTTAAAAATATTACCATTGAACACTTCCCCGAGGTAGAGGGAAGACTAAGAGATGTTTTGGGGACTAAGATAAGCATATTATATGACGGCAAGAAAGGAAAGATAAATATAGAATTTTATAACAAAGAAGATTTACGAAGAATCGTTGACCTGTTATTAAAATAAAGATAAACTAAAAACTGTAATTAGCGATAAATTATTCGTTAGCGAATAAACCTAGCGTGTAGTGTTAGCGTATAGTATATAGCGAAAAACGAAGAGCGCAAAACAAAATTCGTATCTCGTATCTCGTGAATCGTATCTCGTAAAGAAAAGAAGTCAGAAGCCAGTATTCAGGAGTCAGAAGATAAGATAGTATCGAG
>JAHJOY010000248.1 GCA_018819665.1 bacterium | reverse complement strand
TCTTTATCTAGAAGCTGTCCCAATATTCTATTTACTCTTTTTATCCTTAAATTTATCTTGCAAGGTTGATATAATTTTTCATTTGTGTCGATTTTCCCCGGGCTTATTTTCCCCATAGCAATCTTATTTATCAAATCAGCAGCCCGATCCAAGGCGTATATTTGCACTTCTTTATCTATCCCCTTTTCAAACCTGTTTGAAGCCTCAGTTCTTAAGCCAAATTTCGCAGTACTTCTTCGATTATTTACTGAATTAAAATATGCTGATTCTAAAAATACATTTTTAGTGTTTTGATCAATCTCAGAATGCTTTCCTCCCATTATTCCGGCAAGGGCTATAGGTTCTTCTGTATCAGCGATAACCAAACTATTGGAGGGTAACTGTCTTTCAACATCATCTAAAGTACAGATAGTTTCCCCCGTTCTGCTTCTTCGAACTATAATAGTCTTCCCTTTAATCAAATCAAGATCAAAAGCATGAAGCGGCTGTCCTGTCTCCATCATTACAAAATTAGTAATGTCTACTATATTATTTATTGGTCTCGCCCCTAATAATCTTAACTTCCATTTTAACCATAAAGGCGATTCTCCCACTGTAATATTTTTTATTACTCTTCCGGTATAACGAGGACATAAATCTTCTGCCTCAATTTTCACAGTAATATCTTTTTCAATTCTTTCATCTTCTTCTTTTATCTTTATTTCGGGAGTTTTAAGCTTATTATCGGTAATTGCTGCTACTTCTCTGGCTATTCCTATTATGCTCATTAAATCAGGACGATTAGAATGTATTTCAAAATCAAATATAGTGTCGTCAAATTTTATTATTTTCCTTATATCTTCCCCCAAAACAGCATCTTCTTCTAAAATTAATATTCCGGGTGATTCCCCCGGTTCAATACCCAGTTCAGAAGCTGAGCAGAGCATCCCTAAAGATAAAACATTTTTAAATTTCTTGCTTTTGATAATTCCTATCTGGGGTAATTTTGCTCCTTCTAAAGCGACTGCTACTTTATCAGAAACCTTCATATTTTTTGCCCCGCAAATTATTTGAAGTATTTGGTCTTTCACCTCTACCTGGCAAATAGATAATTTTTTATTTTTAGGGTGTTGATCTATAGCGGTTATCCTGCCCACCACTACTTTTTCTATCTCAGTAGATATTTTTTCCATCCTCTCTAAAATTATGCCGTTTATAGTCAATCTTTTAGCAAGCTCTTCAGCCGATATATCTATATCAACATATTCTTTTAATAAATTATAAGAAACCTGCATTTTCCTCTCCTCCCTGTCTCGTATTTCGTATATCGTATATCGTATATCGTATTGCGTATCGCGTATCGTGCACGTTAACGTATAGCGTGAGAATAGTTAGAAAAACCTCAACACGGCACGCCGTGTTGCTACTATATACTAACGACTATTCACTAACGACAAATTTAAAACTGTTTTAAAAATCTTAAATCATTTTCAAAAAATAACCGGATATCATTTATGCCATATTTCAGCATAGCAATTCTCTCTGCTCCCATTCCAAAGGCAAAGCCTGAATATTCTTCCGGATCATAACCGACCATCTCTAAAACTCTTGGATGTACTGCTCCTGCTCCCATAATCTCTAACCAGCCGACATAACCACAAGATTTACATCCTTTACCTCCACATAATAAACAAGATACATCCACTTCAGCCCCAGGTTCAACGAATGGAAAATATCCCGGCCTAAATCTTACTTTCCTATCTTTACCAAACATTCTATGTACAAAAACCGTTAATATTCCTTTTAAATCACCAAAGGTGATGTCTTTATCCACTGCCAGCCCCTCTATCTGGTGAAACATGGGGGAATGAGTACTATCAGTGGCATCGCGTCTATAACATTTTCCCGTAGCAATAATTCTAACCGGTGGTTTCTGATTTTCCATCGTACGGATTTGTACAGGAGAAGTCTGGGGACGGAGGAGAATATCTTTGGTAATATAAAAAGAATCCTGGTCATCTCTGGCAGGATGGTCTTTAGGAATATTAAGTGCTTCAAAATTATAGTAATCTAACTCTACTTCCGGACCCTCTTCCATCTTAAATCCTAAACTTAAAAATATTTCTTCAATCTCTTTTAAAACCAAATTAATGGGATGAATGGTTCCTTTATCTACTTTTCTCCCCGGAAGAGTAATATCGATACTTTCTCCCTGTAATCTTTTTTCTTTCTCCAATTTTTCTATTTCTATCTCTTTTGTCTTGAGTAGATCTTCAATCTCTCTTTTGGTCTGGTTCAATAACTGCCCAATTTTTGGTCT
>JAHJOY010000247.1 GCA_018819665.1 bacterium | reverse complement strand
ATTTTATTTTTTTGTAATTACAAACAAAATAGGCAGTTATCCTATTTTGCAATCTTTATATTTTAGAAATTTTTAAAATGTGTCTTTTAGTTCTTTCTCTCGAGAAGCAACATGGTAAAAAGCATTTGGGTATTGGATTCTGGGGTTGGCAGTAACATAAATACGACGGCTCCTTTAGGAAAAAGGATTATAACCATTTTAAATATACATTACCGTTCAAATATTGTCAAACACCATAATATAGTATCGAGTATCGAGTTAAGAAAAAGAACTAGAGAAAAGGAAGATGGGGAAACAAAAGCAAAAGTAAAAAATGAATTTACAAATTTACTCTTTCGGGGTATTATATAAAAAGCTGATATAAATTAGTCGTTAGTGAATAAACCTAGCGTGGAGCGTACAGCGTTTAGCGTATAGTATATAGCGAAAAACGAAAAGCGCAAAACGCAAAGCCATAGCTCAAAATTTAAAATTTAAATATATTGTTTTATATATTGATTTTCATCTTTCTTCTCTTGCATGCTATATAGTAAAAATGAAAAGATAAAGATGCAAAAACTAAAACTTTAAATTTAGTATTGAGAGAAAAAGTTTTGAGTTTTGAATTATGGTTTTACGTTTTTCGCTTTAAGTTTTTAGTTCAACAGATTAATGTATATATATGTCATCGTATAATTTTGAATCTTAAAAAACTATTACAAGTAAAAAGGTTAAAATTATGAGAATTGTTGCTGGGAAAAATAAGGGTAATATATTAAAATCCCCCAAGGATTTATCTATTCGTCCTACTTCTGAAAAGGTGAGGGAAGCTTTATTCGATATTTTGGGGACATCTTTTAGGGAAACCTGTTTTTTAGATCTATTTGCAGGTACCGGTGCAGTAGGAATCGAAGCCTTGAGCAGGGGGGCAAAAAAAGTAATATTTATTGAAAAAGAATTAAAATGCATAAAAATAATAAAAGAAAATTTAGAAAAGACTGAAAACAGTCAAAATGCTGTGGTTTACAAAATGGATTTTTTACATGGTTTAAAATTATTAGCCAAAAAAAATTATTTATTGGATTATATCTTTCTTGACCCCCCTTACAACAGGGGACTGGTAAACATTTCTTTATTAGAGATAGCGAAATTAACTATATTGAAACATAATGGTTTGGTGATTGCCCAACATTACAAAAAAGAAAAAGTTATGGAAAATTTAAATAATTTGAGATTGTTTAATCAAAGAAAATACGGAGAGTGCTATCTATCTTTTTACGATTATGTTAATATTTAGTAGGTAATTTTAAAATTGTAAGAGGAAAGTGAATAGAAGAAATAGCGGATAACGTTTAGCGTAGAGCAGATAGAAGTAAGTATATAGTAATGGTTATATAGTAAAGAAAATAAGAGAGAGACAAGAAGAATTCAGAAGCCTAATTCGTATCTCGTATAAAATACAGTAATAAGTAATATGTAATGAGTAAACAGGAAGCAAACCGGAAATACAAAGCCGTTCCTAAGGTTGAGAGATATTCATCTACTCGACAATAAGATTAAATTTCTGAAATTATAAAAACAGGTACTTACTACACGTTACTTATCACATGTTACACATTACATCACTTGTAGGTTAGTAGGTTACCTGGTTAGTTAGTTAAAGAATCACTACTAGGTCAGTGTAGAGACACGGCGTGCCGTGTCTTATTGTGTTAACTAATTAACGGTTGAAAAATATTAGACATGTGAACCTGCCCTCGAAAAAAAAGAGGGGCCCAACTGTTATATTTTGGTTATGGCATATAGAGTCTTCACTCTTGAATTCTTATTTTATTAACGCGATACTCAATACTCGATACTCGATACTATATACTAACTACTAAAAATTTAAGGAGGGAAAAATGAAAATAGCCGTTTATCCAGGCAGTTTTGATCCAATTACTAATGGCCATCTAAATATTATTGAAAGAACCACAAAAATTGTTGACAAATTAATAGTAGCAGTAGCAGTCGATTCTAAAAAATCAACTTTGTTTTCAGCCCAAGAAAGAACAGATATGATAAAAGAGGCCACCAAGGATTTGGAAAATGTTAAAGTGCTGTCATTTTCCGGTTTATTAACTGACTTTGTGAGAAAAAATAAAGCAAATATTATAATCAGAGGGATGAGAGCCATCTCTGATTTTGAACATGAGTCACAACTGGCTTTAATGAATAAAAGACTTGCTCCGGAGATTGAAACAATTTTTATGGTTACTTGTTCCACGTATTCCTACCTAAATTCCAGTATAGTTAAAGAAATAGCGAGTTTAAATGGCAACATATCCCAGTTGGTCCCGGAAATTGTAGAGAAAAAATTAAATACATTATTTTTTAATAAAAAAGCTTAACAAAGAAATTTAGCCATATTAT
>JAHJOY010000246.1 GCA_018819665.1 bacterium | reverse complement strand
AGAGTTAAGAGGTCTAAAGAAGAAGCAAAAATCAGCTACAACAAAATGAGCAAATGGTATGATTTATTAGTAGGGCATAGCGAAAAAAGATTTCGAGATGTTGGTTTACAAAAACTAAATATTCAAGAAGGGGAAAAGGTTCTTGAGATTGGGTTTGGTACAGGGCATTGTACCTTATCACTAGCCCGGTCAGTTGGCGATACTGGGAAAACGTATGGGCTTGACATATCAGAAGGTATGCTAAAAATTACAGCTTCACGAATTGAAAAAGCCGGACTATCAGAAAAAGTTGATTTACAATGTGGTGACGCGTTGAATTTGTCATATCCAGAATTTTATTTTGATGCTGTCTTTACGAGTTTTACATTAGAATTATTTGATACTCCTGAAATCCCGATTGTTTTAGAGCAATGTAAACGAGTTTTGAAAAAGGGCGGGCGTATTTGTGTGGTTGCTATGTCTAAGGAAGAAAAACAAGGACCGATGGTGAAACTTTATGAGTGGTTGCATGAAAAGTTCCCTAACTATATTGATTGCCGTCCGATTTTTGTCAGGCAATCATTAGAGAGTGCCCATTTAAAAATTGTTAATACAACTATGATGTCGTTTTTGGGTTTGGATGTAGAGATTGTATTAGCTAATAAAACAGGAGAACAAAATTAAAATAAATAGGTGTACCAGCTCAATAATTTGGTAATTTTTAGCGGAAAACCTATAGGACCTGAGGAGTTTCTTAACCAGATGGTTGAAACTTTAGGTATTACTATAGATAGACGTCCTAAAGGAAGACCTTGTAAAATGGAAAGCTAAACCATAGAAAAAAATGTGTCCCCCCCCAAAAAAAAGAGGATTTTTAAATTATTATCGTATATATAAATATGTTGGGATAGCCAAAGCATTTGATAATTTAGTCTTAAAAGTGACTGAACTATAGTAATAAATATCATCAATATTGCGGATATTCTGCCATCTTTTTGCTGATATGGTACAACTTATAAAAATGGCGCTTCCAAGACATCGTGACAGGACTTGATAAAGAATCAAAATTTGGACTCTTTCAAAAGGAGAATAAATCAGATGGAAACCAAAGTTCTCGTAGCTTATGCTTCTTCATATGGCTCTACGCAGGAGATAGCCGAGGTTATCTCGGAGACGCTTCGCAGCCAAGGGCTGACAGTGGATCTTCAACTGATACGGAATGTGCGGATACTTGAAGGATATAGTGCGGTTGTGCTGGGTGCCCCGCTCTATATGTTTCACTGGCATAAGGATGCGCGCCATTTTTTGTCGCAGCACCGGAAAATTCTGGCAGACAATTTACCGGTAGCAATTTTCGCCGGTGGCCCCTTTGCCAAAGGAGACGAGAATGAATGGCATGAAGTGCGGGCAAAATTCGATTTGGAACTGGCGAAGTTTCCCTGGCTTACTCCGATCTCTGTTGAGATCGTTGGCGGAAAGTTCGACCCGACGAAGCTGCGCTTCCCCTATAATCTCATTCCCATCCTCAAGAAGATGCCGGCAAGTGACCTGCGAGATTGGGTGGCGATTCGCGCGTGGGCAAGCAGCCTGGCCGCGCAATTTCTGTCTGATTTGCCACAATAAATTAGAGAAATAGGGAAGGTGTCCCAAGTCAATATTTCAGTAACTTTTAGAGAAAAACCTATAGGATCTGAGGAGTATCTTAACCGGATGGTTGAAACTTTAGGTATTACTGTAGACAGACGTCCTAAGAGAAGACCTATTAAAAGGGAAAGTTAAATTATAGAAAAAATAGGTCACATCCCTATTTTAATTAAAATATTAGATATATACTTGCAAAAAGAGAGAAGAGAAGTATAATAAGGAAAGAAATATACAAAACCTACGGCAATAAAGCATAATGCCGTAGGTTTGTGAAAGTAAGGCAATGAAATTGAAGAATAAAATTAAAGAAAAAATTAAAGAAAAAATTAAAGAAGTTTTTTATGTTAATAATGGCTATATTAGAACAAAAGACATAAGTTCTAAAGGCATAAACAGAAGATACTTGAGAGATTTAATTAATGAGGGTGTTATTGAAAGAATAAAACAAGGTCTTTATAGATGGAAGGATGCAAAATTTGATGTTGAAGAAGAACTGGTTAATGTATCCAAAATTATTCACTATGGAGTTATTTGCCTTGTATCGGCCCTGGCTTATTATGAGCTTACAACTTATACGCCGGGGGAATATACGATAGCAGTCAGGAGAAATTATAATATAAAACTACCTGATTATCCACCTATAAAACTTTATTATTTTTCTGATAAATATTATATGGATGGAGTAGAAAAAATAGATATAAATGGAAATATTATCAAGATGTATAATATTGAAAAAACTATATGTGATTGCCTTAGGTACAGAAATAAAATCAGCAAAGATATTATTGTAGAAAGCATCAAGGGATATGTTAAAAGAAGAGATAAAAACATTTCTAAACTTATGGATTATGCTGCTAAAGCAAAGGTTAAAGACGTTGTTCAAAAATATATGGAGGTACTTATATGAGAAATGAAGTAAGAAATATGGATGCTTCAATTAAAGCAAGGCTCAAAAACATTGCTAAAGAGTATGAATAAATAGGGACACATCCCATTTTCTTTAAGTATGGAGATTGATAAAAATGTGAAGTTGTGAAGACCCTGAAAGTCTTCATTTCATAAGGAAAACAATATGAATAACAATATGAATAAAAATATAATGAGAAGAAGTTTTCAAGTTTGGTTT
>JAHJOY010000245.1 GCA_018819665.1 bacterium | reverse complement strand
TATGGTTTTACGTTTTGCGCTTTTCGTTTTTCGCTATACGTTTTTTCTTTACTATATACTCGATACTGTCTTAAAAGCCTTGTCTACTATCAGGGTAAAAAGCATTCCTGATATGTTTTAACCTTTTTACATCTTTATGGTTAGAGATGCTGACCAATATTACATCAAAGCAATAATTTTTTTCCCAAAGATTGTATTTAGCCAAATAACATAAAGCATTTTTAATTATTTTTCGTTGTTTATTAAAGTTTATTGCTTCTTCAGGATATCCAAACCTATCAGAACGCCTGGTTTTTACTTCCACAAAGATAAGATTTCCCTTATATTCACTGATAATATCTATTTCTCCTAAGAAGGTACGATAATTTCTCTCTTTAATTTTGTAGCCTTTTTCTTCTAAATATTTAGAAGCTATATCTTCTCCAAATTTCCCTATATTATCCATCTTTAATTATCATCTATTTTCGTATTATTATAATTGGTTATTTTCAACCTACATCACCATTACTCTTTTATAGCTTTTTCTATGTATTTCTGATGGTCCGTACTTAAGTAGTGCTTTAAGATGTTCTTTTGTACCATAACCTTTATTTTTTTTGAAAAGGTACTGCGGGTATTGTTGGTCATACTTGACCATAATATTATCCCGATAAACTTTAGCAATTATGGAAGCCGCAGCAATCGATATGCTTTTATCTTCACCTTTAATTAATGGTATCTGGAAAATATTTAGGTGAGGAATTTTAAAGCCATCCACTAATAAATAATCAGGTACTTCTTTTAAATCTAAAATAGCTTTTTTCATTGCCAAAAAAGAAGCTTGGGCAATATTTATTCTATCAATAATTTTAGCTTCCACAATACCGATTCCTACATCTTTTGCTTTATTTAAGATAGAACAATATAATTCTGTTCTTTTTTGTGAAGTTAACTTTTTAGAATCCTTAATATAAGGAATAAATAATCGGCAGGGTAAAATTACTGCGGCAGCCACTACTGGCCCGGACAATGAACCCCTGCCCGCTTCGTCTATTCCGGCAATTAAAGAGTACCCTTCATTTTTTAGTCGATTTTCATAGTTATAGAGATTGTAAATTCTTACTCTTTCTGCATATAATCTTTCTATTTTTCTCTGATAACTGCAAATGATTGATTTTGTTATTTTTACTTTTCCATTTTTTTGCCTTGAGTAGCATTTCATTATCTTTTTTCTTTAACTATGCCGCTCTTCCCAACCCTATCTCTTAAGTAATATAATTTTGCTCTTCGCGTTTTCCCTTTTTTTAAAGCCACTACTTTTACAATATTCGGTGAATGCAGTTGAAATATTTTTTCTACCCCAACACCTTTGGATATTTTTCTTACTGTAAATGTTTCTTTACTTCCACCATGCTTTTTAGCTATAACTATTCCTTTAAAAACCTGTACTCGCTCTCTGTTGCCTTCAATAATTTTTTGATATACTTCCACTGTATCACCAGGTGCAAATTCGATATTCTCTTTTTTAGATTGTTCTTCTTCTAATTGTTTAATGTAATCTACCATAAAAATCATCCTTCCTAAATATTTTTTAAATAACATTTTCAATTATTCACTATAGATTGTCTTTACGCCGCATACACACTCTCATTTTTTGTATCTTTTTTCCTGTCTTTTTTACCTTTTACCTTAATCTTCCTTAAAGCCCTTCTCTAATTCTTTAAGTAGAGCTAACTCTCTTTTAGACAATTTTTTATTTGCAAAAATTTCAGGCCTTCTAATCAAAGTTCTTAATAGAGACTGTTTTCTTCTCCATTTTTCAATTTCTTTATGATTACCCGAAAGCAATATTTCCGGAACTTTAAGACCTTTAAACTCATCCGGCCTGGTATAATGAGGATAATCAAGATATCCGTTATAAAATGAATCATTGACCATAGATTCTTCTTTTCCTAAAACTCCGGGAATCATTCTCGAAATTGCATCTACCATTAACATAGCTGGTAACTCTCCTCCGCTAACTACGAAGTTGCCGATTGACACTTCCTCTGCATCGAGGAGCTGAGGTATACGTTCATCTATACCCTCATATCGACCGCAAATGATTAATAATCTATTTTCTTTAGACAAATCTTTAGCCATCCCCTGGTTAAAAATCTTACCCTGGGCAGAAGTGATTATAATTTTTAAAGGTAATGGAGATTTGTTTTTTTTTATCGCCTCTACAGCGTCCCAAATTGGCTGAGGCTTTAAAACCATACCAGTCCCTCCCCCATAAGAGTAATCATCTACAGTCTTATGTTTATCCAGGGTAAAATCCCTAAGGTCAATTATATTTATTTTGATCAATCCTTTTTCTTGAGCCTTATTCAATATGCTTTCGGAAAAAGGACCTTTGAACATATTTGGGAAAATAGTTAATATATTAATTTCTAAACAATCGTTTATCATATTAATCCATCTACCATGTTTATGGTAATTCGTTTTTTTTCTAAATTAACATTCTTTACAACTTCATGAATAGCCGGGATAAACAATTCTTTTTTATTTTTACCTTTAACTATATATACATCATTACTTCCCGTGCTTATCACATTTTCTACTTTTCCCAGAAAAACATTATTTTCAGTATATACTTCAAGGCCAATTATCTCAAAGATGAAATAAGTGTCTTTCGGTAGTTTTACAGCATTTTTTCTTTCAACTTCAAGAAAAGACCCTACTATAGTTTTGGCTTCTTCGATATTTTCTATATCTTTTAGTTTTAAAATAACTGTATCTTTTTTTATTCTTATTTTTTCTATATTTAATATTGTTTGGCTATTGTTATCTCTTAAAAAAACGGTGGCTAAATTTTTAAATCTGTCAATTGAATCGGTAAGGGGCAAAACCTTAACTTCCCC
>JAHJOY010000244.1 GCA_018819665.1 bacterium | reverse complement strand
GGTGAATCTAGTCCTGTGGACTAAAGAAGGCGAAGAGGCTTTAGATTGGAACAAATCCTTAATTGAAGAATTTATGAAAGCTAATCCAAACATTACAATTGAGTTAGTTAAAAAGACTAATGTAGAAGTTTTGAGGGAGGACTTTCTAACTGCCAGTCTGGCCGGTGCTGCTCCGGATATTTTGTGGACTGTGAGTGATCATGCCGGTCCCTTTGTGGCTGCAGATATCGTTGAAGCAGTCGATAATCTGTTTGACTTAAATATGTATGTAGAGTCAGCTATGGATGCGGTGAAGTTAGAAGGAAAATATTGGGGTATTCCCATTTCCAATGGTAACCAATTAATGCTTCTTTACAATAAGAAACTTATCGCAGAGGCTCCCAAAGATACAGATGAATTGTTTGCCGTAGGTAAAAAGCTGACCACCGGAGGAAATTATGCCCTGGTGTGGAATCAGACCGAACCTTTCTGGTTAGTCCCCTGGTTGGGAGGTTTTAAGGGAAAAGTTTTTGCCGAAGACGGAGTTACACCTACCCTCAACACTCCAGAGATGATTGCGACTCTAAAATTCTTACATGACATGAAGTTTGATGCCAAGATTGTGCCTCCAGAGTGTGATTATGATGCAGCTGATACCCTATTTAAAGAAGGAAAGGCTGCCATGATTATTAATGGTGATTGGTCAATAAGTGGTTATGTCAGTGTATTAGGTGATGATTTAGGAGTAGCTCGCATTCCTAAAGTTTCTGCTACCGGTGAGTGGCCTAAACCTTATACCAGTGGAGTATACTTTATGTTAACTAAGGGTATTTCCGGAGACAAACTGAAAGCAGCTCAAGATTTCATCGGCTTTGTATCCTCTAAAGAAAAACAGTTAGAGGGGGTCAAATTGTTGAATCGTTTACCGGCTGTAAAGGAAGCCTTAGAAGATCCATTGATCACTGAGAATCCTATTCTTAAGGGTTCTGCTGACCAGATGGTCGTAGGTACACCGATGCCTACAGTATTAGAGATGCGTTGTAATTGGGACTCTATGAAACCTGAAATGTTGGCAGTATTAGCTGATACTAAGTCTCCTGAAGATGCCGCTAAATTAATGCAGTCAAGTGCTGAATCCTGCATAAAGAGTCTGGAATAAATTTAGTTAAAACAAAGACGAGGGACGATTTTTTCGTCCCTCGTAATCCTTTTACTAAGTGGAACGGTCTTGATAAGGCAAGGGAGGATAGAATGGAAGCTTTAACCGCCGAAGTTGCTGTAAACACCATAAAAGAATTGGGGAGTATGGTGCTTTATATAATTTTAGGCACCATAATTCTTGAGATCCTGGTTTACCTGGTGTTAGGTAAAATCTTTAAGAGTAAATATACCCTGCCATATATGTTAATGATAGCAGCAATCTTCGGCTTAACTATGTTGGTTATCTATCCTATCGGTTATGAAGTGCGATTAGCTTTTACCAATATGAGCCTGCGACATTTTCGGAGTTATACTTTAAGCTGGGCTCAGGGATTGAAAAATTTTGGATTAATCTTTTCCGAACCGGTATTAAAACAGATTAGATTTTTCCCCTTGCTTTTTCGTACTCTCCTATGGACAGCTGTTAATGTGGTTTTTCACCTGGCCGGAGGTCTGGGATTAGCTATACTCCTCAATCGCCAAATGCGGGGACGGGGCTTTTATCGTGCTTTATTAGTTTGCCCCTGGGCAGTTCCCCAGATTATAGCCGTATTAGCCTGGAAGGGTGAATTTCATTATGAATATGGTTTTATCAATGTGATGTTAAAAAGTATAGGGATGCAGCCCATTCAATGGATGATTAGTCCCTTCTGGAACTTTGCGGCAGCCTGTATTACCAACATCTGGCTGGGTATCCCTTTTATGATGATTATTATCCTGGGAGGGTTGCAAAGCATTCCTTTGGAGTTCTATGATGCTGCCGAAATTGATGGTGCTTCCCGGTGGCAGCAGTTTCGTAATATTACCTTACCTTTACTAAAACCGGTACTTACCCCGGCAGTTGTTTTAGGCATCATCTGGACTTTTAATAATTTTAATGTTCCTTATATGATTAATGCTAATGAACTGGAGACTACTGATATTTTAGTTACCGCTCTATTTAGAGCAGCCTTTGAATACCACCGTTATGGCTTTTCTGCTGCTTTTGCTATGATAATCTTTATTGTCCTTTTTATCATAGCTTCAGTTTATATCCGAATAACCCATGGGTTGAAAGGAGCATATGAATAAACATGAAAAACAAAAATAAACAAAGTAATATTTATCGGTTTTTTATATCGCCAAGCCGCGGTGATAGTCCATTTAAAAGGATGGTTATTCACTTAACTTTAATAGTTGCTTGTGCTATTGCGGTCTACCCTGTGTTGCGTATTATCAGTGTATCGCTTCGTCCAGGTGACCGTTTACTTTCTACCTCCCTGGCTATTATTCCGAAGGATGCTTCACTTTACAGTTATTATAGAATTATTTTTGAAAAACCTTTTTTATTGTGGCTTTGGAATAGCTTGGCTATAACCATAACTACAGCATTCATTGGTCTTATTTTAGCTTCTACTTCGGCTTATGCCTTTTCCCGTTGGAAATTTCCTGGCCGTGTCCCTGGCTTATTTTTCTTGCTTACTACCCAGATGATTCCGGCGGCTATGTTAATTGTACCCATCTACATTCTGGCAGTAAAGTTTCAACTTATTAATTCTTATCGGGGATTAGCTCTGGCTTACTCGGTTAGTTCAGTGCCCTTTAGTATCTGGATCTTAAAAGGATATTATGACACTATCCCTCGGGAGTTAGAGGAGGCGGCAAAGATAGATGGTGCCTCCCAGATGGGGACATTCTTTCGTATCATCCTGCCCCTTTCTACCCCGGCTTTAGCTATCGTCTTTTTATTTAATTTTATGATGGCCTGGAATGACTGGATAATGGCACGTATTATGTTACAGAGAGAGAATATGTTTACCTGGCCTTTAGGGATCTGGACTTTAGCTGGGCAATTCAGAGTGGAGTGGGGTGCTTTTACTGCTGCCTCTATTTTAGTGGCGGTTCCGGTTATGGCCCTCTTTCTTTATTCCTCTAAATGGCTTATTTCTGGGCTAACCTTGGGATCAGTGAAAGGATAACATTTTCTTCAGATTGTATTAGTGGGCTGCGTCAACTTTATACATAAATACAAACGATTACGTAAGGAGAGGAACAATAAATGAAAAAACAGTTACCCAAAGTTGCCTATTTTTGTATGGAGTACGGATTAGATAATAGCTTCAAAATATATTCAGGAGGATTGGGGATTTTAGCAGGCGATTATTTAAAAGGTGCAAAAGACAATAATATGCCAGTGGTTGGAATAGGGATAAAATGGAAGCAGGGATATACTGAACAACGAATAGACGAAAAAGGAAATATATATGACTGTTTCCGAGATTATGATTATGATTTTTTAGAAGATACGGGAAAAAAAGTAAAAGTAAAAATCAGGCAAAATAATGTTTACTGTAAAATTTGGAAGGTTAACTGCTTTGGAAATGCGGACTTGTACTTATTGGATACTGATATAGAAGAAAATAATGATCGCTGGATTACCGGACGATTGTACAGTGGATTCGCTGAAGAAAGAATAGCCCAAGAAATAGTGTTGGGAATCGGTGGCGTTAGAGCTTTAAGAGCTCTTAATATTCCAGTAGATATATATCATTTTAATGAAGGGCATGC
>JAHJOY010000243.1 GCA_018819665.1 bacterium | reverse complement strand
GTCCTCATTGTGTAGAGGCACGGCGTGCCGTGTCTTACCCATTCATCACGGCAACGCCGTGATGCTACCGATAAACGTAAACTAATTTTTCTTATCTAAAAACTAAAAACAAAAAACTATAAACCTATTATTTAGTACTAACGACTATTCACTATTCACTAACGACTAATTTAACCAGCTATCCAAGTAACTAACTAACGAATCAAGAACACAATTGGGGTGCTTAAATCCTAATACTGTAGAGTTAAAATAGGTAGGAAAAAATAGAAAGGATGGTTTAAAATGAGCAAAGAGAGTTTTAATAATTTAATTTTTGTTTTGTTTTTAGTGGTTACAGTTTTTATCTCCGGGATTTTTTTGGCTCTTTCTTTGAGATTATTTTCCCTGGAAAGCTTTTTCTTTAAAACAAATTATTTGATCTACTCCAATCTCTTCAACCAAATTACCTTGGGTTTAATAGGGGCTTTATTAATTTTTTTAGCTGTTTATTTAATCTGGCAAAAAGCCCAAATTGATAAGGGAAATTTATCCGTAGTTCAAAAGACTTCATTTGGGGAAATTAAAATTTCTATTGGGTCTATAAAACGTTTGGCTTTAAAAGTGGTTAAAGGGATGGGAGAGATTACGGAAACCAGGCCAGAGGTTAATATTTTAAAGTCCGGGGGGATAAACATAGATCTTCATCTTTCCGTAAAGCAGGATGTAAAAATCCCTGAACTTTCGGAGAAAATTCAACGAAAGTTAAAAGAGTATCTCTTAGAAACAAGCGGGATAGAAACGAAAGAAATCAAGATACACATAGATAAAATATTTTACGAAGATAAAAAATAGTTTAAATAAGTTTTAAAAAAGGGTGGTGAACAAGAATGTCAGATAAACAGGTTATTAAAGACAATCCCCAAGAACAAGAATTGGGAAATGTAACGGTTTCCAAAGAAGTAGTAGCTGTAATTGCTGCTTTGGAAACTATAAAAACTAAGGGAGTGGTCGGTATCACCAGCGGGCATAGAGGTAAATCGCCTAATCTATTGTCCCGGAAGGACCTGGCTAAAGGGGTGGAAGTGTGGATGAAACCGGGAGAAGCGGCAATTACCATTCCTATTATTACCGCTTACGAAGTAGGAATTTTTAAAGTAGCTGAAGAGGTACAGCATAAAGTGAAAAACGCTATCTGTTCCATGACCGACCTAAAAGTTCTTAAGGTTGATGTTAATGTTCAGGGGATTAAATTTAAAGAGGAGAAAAAGAAAATAAAGAAAGAAACGCAGAAAGAATAAATTGGTGAGATTAAAGTGACAGAAATTATAAAATTATTAGCAGTAATCGCAGTAATCATTTTCTTAATAAGAAAGAAATGGAATTTAGGATATATTATACTGCTGGCCTCCTTGTTATTAGGGTTATTATTCGGATTGAACCCCAAAGAAATGGGAATTAATTTTTTACAGGCTATAATGGACCCGGTAACTATTAAATTAATCGGAATAATTGTGCTGGTTCTTTTATTAAGCAGTATTTTAAAAAGGATAGAAAGTTTAAAGGATATAGTTGATTCCCTTCAAAAATTGGTAAAGGACCATAGATTGATATTAGCCTTTATCCCTTCTTTTTTGGGTTTACTGCCCATGCCGGCCGGAGCCATGTTTTCCGCTCCTATGGTGGATGAAGTGGGAGGTAGAATGGGCCTTGTGGCAGAGGAAAAAACTTTTGTAAATTACTGGTTTCGCCATATTTGGGAATTTGTTTGGCCTCTCTATCCCAGTATTATATTGCTTTCCGCCTTGTTGGGGGTAGAAGTTCGAGAGATTATAATGGTTCAGTTTCCCATATCTCTTGTCGCCTTGATATGGGGTTTGATTTGGGAACAAAGATATCTTAAGAGAGATGGAACAAGTGATAAGAGAGGGGAGTTTGGCTTAAATTTAAAAAAATTGTTCTTGAGTACCTGGCCTATCCTTTTGGTCATATTCCTGGTTATAATTATAAAGATAGATTTGTTAATTTCCCTGATTTTAGTTATCCTATCTTTGGTTTTATTAAACAGGGCTAAAATGAAGACAGAAGTTATAATGGAGATTATTAAAAAAGATATACCTCTAAATACAGTAGTTTTAATAATCGGCATAATGATCTTTAAGAGAATATTAGAAACCACCGGAGCAATTATGGTTATCCCCGGGTTTTTTGCTGAGTTGGGTGTCCATCCTCTGGTTATTCTGTTTTCCATTCCCTTTTTGATCGGGATGCTTACCGGGATTACTTCTGCTATTGTCGGAATAGGGTTCCCGGTCCTTCTGCCCTTTATTGTTACCCGGGGAGAGGTTAATCTTAATTATGCTATGTTTGCCTTTGTTGGCGGTTATATGGGGCATATGCTTTCGCCCATGCACCTGTGCCTGGTAGTAACTAATGATTATTTTAAGGCAGATGTGGGGAAAATATATAAAATGCTAATCCTGCCTTTAATAATCATTTCTTTGAGCGCTCTAATTCTGGTAATAGTTAGAACATAGTTAAGAAATATCTATAAATGATTACACAGATTATAGACGGAAGGAGGAGTGAAAATGAGAAAGTCACCCAAAGAAATAGAGGTAGAAAATGAAATATTGGCAATGTTGATCGGGAAACCAGCCATGGCAGCTTCTTTAATTTTTAATGATGAAGAAGCGCAGGCTTTACGAAATTATGCCAACACAGTATCTATAAAAAGATTGGGCTATAATGACCATGGACCAGTGCATATGAGCAAAACAGCATTAAATGCTTTGATTATGTTTGATATATTAAGTAAAGGTGGAATTAAATTTAACCTGGAAGAAGAAAAGATTGGTACCGCAGAAGATAGTAAAGTGGCGGTATTAATATCATCTTTGTTACACGATGTCGGTATGTCAGTAGGTCGGGAAAATCACGAGCTGTTAGGAGCTGTTTTTGCTACGCCGGTTATCGAGAGAACCTTAACCAGGATTTATGATAAAGATATTGAAAAGAAAACCATTGTTCATTCTCTAATCGTTGAAGGCATTGCAGGACATATGGCTACCCAGGATATTCATTCTCTGGAAGCCGGGCTGGTATCAATCGGAGATGGATGTGATATGGAAAAGGGCAGGGCACGGATTATTTTTCTCTTATCCCGTACCCCTAAAGTGGGAGATATTCATAAATATTCTGCTAACTCTATTGAAAAAGTAGAGATTATCGAAGGAGAAGAGAAACCGATTAGAATAATTGTAGAGATGACTGAATCGGTCGGTTTTTTCCAGATAGAAGAAGTTCTCTTTCCTAAGATTTTAGCTAATCCGGCAAAACCTTATATAGAGCTTTATGGGAAAGTTACAGGAGAGAATTTGCGACGCTATTTGTAAATTCGTATATCGTATATCGTATATCGTATATCGTGAAGAAAGAAGAAATCAGTAGCTAGAATCCGGAAGTCAGGAGCCAGAAGATAAGATAGTATCGAGTATCGAGTATATAGTGAAGAAGAAAATAGCGGATAGTATTTATAATTAGTTAGTTGGTTAATTAGTTACCGGTTAGCTGGTTAAGAAATACAAGAGAGAAAAAGTAGAGGCGTATTGTATACATCCTTAACGATATAAACAAAACTGTAGGACAGGCGTCTCGCCTGTCTATCAAGTAACTAACTAATCAACCAGCTAACCAATTATTATGGAGAGAATATGCAAGAGAACAATCTTTATTACCAGAGTACTCGGGGTGACAAGAAGAGAGTCTTATCCGCAGAGGCAATTATTAAAGGTATTGCCGATGATGGTGGACTATTTGTCCCCGAGACCATTCCCCAGATAAACAAGAATTTATATAGGTTAAAAAGTATTGATTATAAAGAATTAGCCTTTTTGATAATAAAGAAATTTTTTACTGATTACCGTCAAGACGAGCTAAAAGATTGTATAAATAGAGCCTATGATAATAAGTTTGATACCGAGATTATTGCTCCCTTAAGCAAAAAGATGGGAGCATATTTTTTAGAACTTTATCATGGTCCGACCCTGGCTTTTAAAGATATGGCTTTATCCCTGCTCCCGCATCTTTTAAAAAAAGCTGCCCAGAAATTAAATCTTAACCAGGAAATAGTTATTTTAACTGCCACTTCCGGTGATACCGGGAAAGCTGCCCTTCAAGGTTTTGCTAAGGTAGAAGGGACCAAAATAATAGTATTTTTCCCTTATAAAGGGGTCAGCAAGATACAAGAAAGGCAGATGCTCACCCAGGAAGGGGCGAACACTTACGTGATAGGCATAAAAGGAAATTTTGATGATGCTCAGAGAGGGGTAAAGGAGATATTCGAAGACCCGGTCTTTAACAAAAAGATAGAAGAGAAAAACTATATCTTTTCTTCGGCAAATTCTATAAACATAGGTCGCCTAATTCCCCAGATAGTATATTACTTTTATGCTTATCTAAATATGTTGAGTGAGGGCGAAATTAAGAACGGTGAAAAGATAAATATAGCTGTTCCCACCGGTAACTTCGGAGATATTCTGGCAGCTTACTATGCTAAAGAGATGGGATTGCCGGTTAACAAATTAATCTGTGCCTCTAATGAAAACAAAGTGCTGGCAGATTTTTTTGAGACCGGAGTTTACGATAAACGGAGAAAATTAGTAATGACCATTTCTCCTTCGATGGATATACTGGTATCCAGTAATCTGGAAAGATTGTTATGGGCGATAAGCGAAAGGGAGGCCCAAAAGGTAAAGGAGTTAATGAATTCCTTAAAAGAGAAGGGTTATTATCGGATAGATTCCGAAATGAAGAAGAGATTAAAAGATTTTTATGGCGGATTCGCCCCCCAGGAGGAATCCCGTCAATGCATAAAAGAGATATTCGAGAAGTCGAAATATTTGATCGACCCTCATACAGCAGTAGCTTATGCAGTATATAAAAAATATATCAAAGAAACCGGGGATAAAACCAGGACAGTTATTGTGGCCACCGCCAGTCCCTTTAAATTTACTAAAAGCGTAATGGAATCAATAGATAGCCGATACAAAAAATTTGACGATTTTGAATTAACAGAGAAGATGTCGGATTTGGCCCAAATTCCCATTCCGCCAGGGATAAGGGATATTGAGAAAAAGCCTATCCGGCATAAAATGGTTTGCGAAAAAGAGGAAATGAGGGCAAAGATAGCTGAAATTTTAACCCTATAGAAAGGAAAAATCGAGATGAAAATATCTTTTTTAGGTGCTACTAAAATAGTTACCGGTTCTAACTTTTTAGTTGAAACTAAAAATACTAAATTTTTAATAGATTGTGGAATGTTTCAGGGGAGCAAATCGATTAACCGGATGAACTACGAACCTTTCCGCTTTAATCCTAAAGAGATAGATTTTATGGTTCTATCTCATGCTCATATAGACCACAGCGGAAGAGTACCCAAATTGATAAAGGAAGGTTTTAAAGGGGATATATACTCTACCAAAGCAACTGTTGATTTATGTTCCATCATGCTCCCCGATAGCGGACATATTCAGGAGATGGAGAATGAATGGGATAATCGGAAGAGAAGAAGATCAGGAGAAAAGTTGAGAGAACCTCTTTATACCCTAAAAGAAGCGGAAGAGAGCCTGAGATATTTTAAGCCGGTTTTATATGACCAAAAAATAGAATTAAACGAAGAAGTTACTTTAAGATTTAGAGACGCCGGGCACATATTAGGGTCCTCCATAATTGAGTTGTGGATAAAAGAAGAGGAGGGCAAAGAGACCAAGTTGGTATTTTCAGGCGATTTGGGGAGGCGGGATAGGCCCATTTTAAAGGACCCTTATCTTATCGATGAAGCAGATTATCTGATTGTAGAATCGACTTACGGAAATAAATTGCACCACCCTTCAGAAGATGATACCAAAGAACTAATCTCTATTATAAATACTACCGTAAAAAGAGGCGGGAATGTAGTAATTCCTTCTTTCGCAGTGGAAAGAGCCCAGGATATAATCTATGAGTTAAATAAATATTATACTGCATACATTAAAACTGAAGACCAGGATTTTTTAAACGTACCGGTTTATGTAGATAGTCCGCTAACTGTCTCGGCGACAGAGATATTTTTGAGAAATCCGGACTGTTTTGATGAAGATACTTTAAATCTCATAAACATAGGGAACAACCCCTTGGATTTTTATAATTTAAAATATACTCGCACAGTGGAGGAATCCAGACAATTAAATATTTCCAAAGAAAGTAAAGTAATAATTTCAGCCAGCGGGATGTGTACTGCCGGGAGAATAAAACATCACCTGAAACATAATCTGTGGAGAAAAGAATCCAGTATTGTATTCGTCGGCTATCAAGCCAAGGGTACTTTAGGCAGAAGGATAAAAGAAGGCGAAAAAGTGGTCAAAATATTTGGGGAAGAGATTCAGGTAAATGCTGAAATATGCTCTTTAGAGGGTTTTTCAGGACATGCCGACAGAGAAGGGATAATACAGTGGATAAAAAGTTTTAAAAATAAACCCAAAAAAATATTTGTAGTCCACGGAGAAGAGGATGCAATCGAAGAGGTTTCCAAAAAAATTAAAGAAGAATTAAATATTATAACCCATATTCCGGAATTAGGAGAAAGTTTATCTATTGAAGGGGAAAGTGTTTTGCCTGGTGGAAGATTAGAGATAGATAGAAGAAGTAAAGAATTTAGAGAGATAGAGGAAAATATTGAAAAAGTAAAATCAATATTCTTGCCAACATTTCAGAGATTAGAATACGGAGCTAATAGTGGCACTAATAGCGAAAAATTAAACAATATTAAAAATAAATTAATTGAGATACAAAAAGATATATTAGATTTAAATATGCTGCTTGCTGACAGCAAAAAAAGAGGAAAATAAAAAGTAAAATTTAAATCAGAAAGCGGACCCTAACTAAATCTAAGTTTAGAGCCCGCTTTTATGTTAAAGTTAAAGAATAGGGTTAAGTTTTTCTTGTAACTTTTCTTTTGGCATTACCCCTACGGTACGACTAACTTCTTGGCCTTCCTTAAAGACGATTAAAGTAGGTATACCCTGGATGCCATACTGAGCTGCAATATTCTGGTTCTCATCGGTATTTAGTTTACATACCTTGAGTTTGCCCTGATTTTCTTCTGCTAATTTTTCAATAATTGGTGCTAACATCCGGCAAGGCATACACCAGGAAGCCCAAAAATCTACCAATACAGGAATGGAAGATTCCAAAACCTCCTGTTGAAAGTTGTTTTTGTTCACTTCTACTTCTAATGATTTACTATTTTCCATCGCTTCTTTCCTCCTTTGTTTTTATTCTTGATGAAAAATTTTAGTAACTAATTCTAAACTTTTTTTTATTAAATCAAATTCTTTTGCTGATAATTTTTCTCTGATTCTTTTTTCGCAATTATTCCTTTCCCGCTCGATATCATCTTTGATTTTCGCTCCCTTGGAGGAAAGAGATAAAACGAAAGATCTTCTGTCTTCCGGGTTGGTCGTTCTTAGCAGTAATTTTTTTCTAACCAGACCATCAATTATCCGACTACCCCGGGAAGGAGATAGGCCCATCTTTTTAGACAAAACATTACAGGTTATCCTTTCTGTTGCCTTAATTTCCATAACTGCCTTGTATTCCGCCAAAGAGACATTGCATAGAGTCCGAATCTGTTCTTCATCTATCATGCAATCTCTTTTTAGTTCGATTAACAGGTCTACTAATTTTTTCTCCATCTTATTATCAACCTCTGTGCTATTAGCAATATTTGCTATTAGCAATTATAAAGGATAAAAAAATATTTGTCAAGTAAATTTTAAAAACTTATGATATCCAAAGATTTAAAAATAGTTTATTTCTAATTTTTAGGGTGTTCACTTTTAAAATTTAACTAACAGTATTTTTTAAAAATATATTACATAGTAGGAAAAAGCACAATGCGATTGTAGATGTAGAATTATATATAGAGAACTTTAAAAATTAGCGAGGATCAATTATTTGTATGAATTTTTCAAACACGATTCCGGTTTAAACCATAGTTAAAACAAATTAGATTTTAACAACCCGTCTATAAAACTGTTTTATTAAGCGCTTATTTTTTCTCCCAGGAAGCTATTTCTTTAAGACGTTCTATTATGGGCAGATGCTGGGTGCAGGCCTCCTCACATTGTCCGCACTCGATACATTCATTTGCTCTTGCCCTATGGCTTTCTGTTATGCCCCACAAATAACTTTTCTTTTTCATTTCTTTATCGCTGCTGCCAAATATCTGTTTTTCATTGTAAAGCTGCATATAAGAAGGCACTGGAATATTCTGGGGACAGTTGTCACAGTAGCCGCAACCGGTACAAGCCGAATTCATATTATCTCCTATTTTTTTTCTGATTTTTTCCAAATCTGCATCAGTAAAAGGCAGGGCTTCATCGGCCACGCGGCAGGCCATATCGATATGCTTATGGGTGGTAAAACCGTTTAATACTACCGATATTTGTGGACAGGATATTAAAAACCGCAAAGCTGCCTCTGTGGGGGTTTCTCCTCCTGAAGCTAAAAAAGAAAGCTCTTTTTCATGGTTAGGAATGGCTCCTCCGAATAGAGGGTTCATGGCTGCTACACCATAACCTCTTTTATAGGCGGCCATAACTCCGTCCCAGCGATAGGGGAAATTTAAGATATTAATTCCCAAAAGCACGCCTTCCATCTTGCCGTCTTCTAAGATGTGTTTAATTTCTAATCCCGGCTGATGTGAAGAAAAGACAATATGGTCAATCAATCCTTCCTCTTTGCATTCCAGGAGACCCTCATACTGTCCCCCGGGTTTCATAGCTAATTCATAATGTTCCATTTTAATGAGGCACCATATATGGTAAAAATGAATTTTAGGGAGACCCAATCGATCTAAAGATTTTTTTACCGCTTCTTTTGCTTTTTTGGCGGTGTTAAAATCTTTAGGAGTGCCTTTGGTAGAAACGTAGAATTCATAAGGCATGTTCTTGAAGGCAATACCGAAAATATCCTCACTCTGATCTTTGCAGTAATAAGGGGCGGTATCGAAATAGTTGATTCCCTTAGCATTTGCATAACGAAGAAGTTCGGCATTTTCTTCTTTGCTCTTGGAAATATCGAATCGCATTCCACCAAAACCTACTGCAGAAACTTTTTTCCCGGTCTTCCCATATTCCTTGTAAATCATATTTCTCCCTTTTCGTCTTTATTGTTTTAAAAAAATTTTATCACCTTCTCTTAATAATTTCAAAATAATGTTTTAATAATATTTTAAGGATAGCCTTCTTCTACTATGAAATACGAGGAGGACTTTAGCAGAGTTTATAATTTTTGAATAAATTTGAAAAAATTTGTAAAACCATTTATTCTAATAAAGGAAAACTAGAAAATTATTCTTTAATATTTCAACATATAGCGCGCAGCGCATAGGCACTCCTTTATCATTGCGAGGAACGAAACAAGCCCACCTCTGTAAAAGTAGGGAGCAATCCAAGTTAAGGGATTACCACTCTCCATGCGATTGCTCACAAGGATATGATTATAGTGTATAATTATTCTAATGTTTAAGAAGTAAGAGTTTGTTGCAATACATCCTATCATAATTGGTCAATTGGTCGATCGGTGAATTGGTAAATTAAACTACAGACTGATCGACCGACTAAATAAAGGTTTTATAATGATTAGAAAAGAGAAAAACCGGAAATTCAATTTAAAAATTAAATCCAAAGATATAGACCCGGGAGCTTTATTTATAACAAAGATATTAAATGATTCAGGTTATGAGGCTTTAGTGGTAGGGGGGTGTATCCGCAATCTGATAATGGGAGAAGAAGCCCATGATTGGGATATAACTACGAATGCTACCCCGGATGAAATTTCCCGAGCTTTTAAAGAATTTAAAGTTATTCCGGTGGGTAAAAAATTTGGGACGGTTACCGTAGTTATAAATCATATTAATTATGAAGTGAGTACTTTTAAAAAAAATAAATCAGCCCCCACTCCAAATTTATTTGAAGATTTAAGACACCGTGATTTTACCATTAATGCGTTTGCCTGGAGAGAAGGGGAAGGGGTAATCGATTATTTTAACGGGTTAGAGGACATCAAACAAAAGATAACAAGGGGAGTAGAAGATCCTGTAGAAAGAATAAAAGAGGATCCGTTAAGAATGTTAAGGGCAATTAGATTGGTCTGTGAACTTGATTTTAAAATAGATAAAGCTACCCTCCAGGCGATAGAAAAAAATAGTTCACTGATTAAAAAAGTCAGCCCCGAGAGGATTAGGGATGAATTGATTAAAATATTATTAAGCAATTTTCCTAAAAGAGGGTTTAAATTGTTACAACAATTGGGCTTATTACAGTTTATTCTTCCTGAGCTAGAAAGATGTGTTGGCTTTTACCAAGAAGATCTTTGCCCGAATAAAGATCTGTTTGAACATATTTTAAATCTCTTGAATAATCTTCCCCCCGATTTAGCTCTTCGTTTAGTAGCTTTACTGGGTGAAGTAACCCAGCTCCCCTCTAATTCTCAGACAAGCAGAAAAGAATTTGCAGCTAAAATACTGCGCAGATTAAAATTTAAGAATTCTATAATTAAAAAGGTTAGTATTTTGGTCCAAGAGGATTGGCGAGCAATTGATTTTCTCAATCCAAAAAATATTAGACAATATATTTTTAAACGTGGCGAAGAAAACATTTTGAATGTTTTAGAGCTAAAGCGGGCTGATATTAAGATAAGTAAAAAAATTGCTAAACTGAAGCAATTAGAAAAAATGGAACAGCAGGTGAGAGAGGTTTTAGAAGAAAAGCCAGCGGTTTCATTAAAAGATTTAGCCATAAACGGAAAAGACTTGATTGATTTAGGGTACCAGGAAGGAGTAGAATTAGGGGGAATGCTCAAAAAGCTTTTAGAAATAGTTATTGATAAACCAGAATTAAACCGAAGAGAGAGATTACTTGAATTTTTAGAAACAGGCTCGATGAAATAAACTTTAAAATATCCGAAAGGGGAGAAAACTAACTATGCCATACGGTTACACCGGAAACATACTACATATAGATTTAAGTTCAAAAAAACACTGGATAGAAAATCCTGATGAAAATTTTTACAGGACTTACTGGGGAGGAAGGGCTTTAGCCCTTTATTATATGTTAAAAGAGATGAAACCTCATACTGACCCCCTATCTCCCGATAATCTTCTCATCTTTGCCACCAGTGTAATTACTGGCACCCCTGCTCCGGCTATTCCCCGTTACACCGTCTGTGCCAAATCTCCTTTAACCGGAGCTCAGGGAGAGGCGGAAGCCG
>JAHJOY010000242.1 GCA_018819665.1 bacterium | reverse complement strand
TAGTATAACACAGTTTTTTTTCTAAATCAAGAAAATTAATACCGTATCTCGTATCTCGTGAATCGTATCTCGTTAAGATGGTTAGCCAGTTAACCAGATTAATTTGTATCTTGCATCCTGTATTTAAAACTAACGACTATTCACTATTCACTAACGACTAATTTAATCGGGCAATTGGTCAATTAGTTAATTGGTGAACTATAAAATATATCTGCTTAAATCTTCGTTCTTTACAATGCTTTGTAATTTTTTCTTTACATATCTTTTATCAATAGTAAATTGCTTCTTTTTGAAACTGGGAGCGTTAAAAGAAATATCTTCCAATAATTTTTCTAAAATAGTATACAGTCTTCTTGCTCCAATATTTTCTGTCTGTTCGTTTACCAAAAAAGAAATTTCAGCAATCTCGTCAATAGCGTCATCTGTAATTTCTATTTTCAAACCTTCGGTAGCAAGTAAGGCTACATATTGTTTTATTAGTGAATTACAGGGTTCAGTTAATATTCTTTTTAAATCTTCTTTGTTTAAAATATTTAATTCAACCCTAATAGGAAAACGTCCTTGTAATTCAGGTATTAAATCAGAAGGCTTTGAAGTGGTAAAAGCACCGGCAGCTATAAATAAAATATGGTCAGTCTTTACTGCTCCATATTTAGTCATAACTGTTGAACCCTCAATAATAGGTAATATATCTCTTTGAACTCCTCCTCTAGATACATCTGGTCCGTATGATTTTTCTTGCGTAGCAATTTTATCGATTTCATCAATAAAAACAATCCCTAAATTTTCCACTTTATCCATAGCATCTCGAATTACTTCATCCATATCTATTAACTTTTGAGTTTCAGTATAGAGTAATATTTTACGAGCCTCTGCAATTGTAACTTTTTGTTTTTTTCTTTTTTGGGGGAACATTCTGCCTAGAATGTCTTTAAAATTGATTCCCATTCCTTCTATCCCTGAGTTAGAAAAAACTTCTACTGTAGGCTGAATGTTTTCCTCAACTTCGATTTCAATTAGTCTATTTTCCAGCTCACTTTTTTCTAATTTATCTTTAAACTTTTTTCTAGTCCTTTCAAATCTTTCTTCTCTTTCATCTTTTTTTGTTAAAATATCAAAAGATTCTTTCTTTTCTTCTTCTTCTTCTTCTTCTTCAATTCCAGAATAAAATGAACCATCTAAAATATTTGTCTTTTGTTCTTTTCTTTTGTTTGATACAGGGAATAAATAATCTATTATTTTTTCATCGACTAACTGTTTTGCTTTATCTGCAACCTTACTGGCCCATTCTTTACGAACCAATTGAACACCTACTTCTGTTAAATCTCTGATTATGGATTCCACATCTCTTCCTACATAACCCACTTCGGTAAATTTTGTTGCTTCAACTTTTAAAAAAGGGGCTTTAACCAATTTTGATAATCTTTTAACGATTTCTGTTTTTCCAACTCCGGTAGGCCCGATCATTATGATATTTTTCGGGGCCACTTCATCTATTAATTCTGGGGGTAATTTCTGTCTTCTAATTCTATTTCGTAAAGCTATGGCTACAGCTTTTTTGGCATTATCTTGCCCAATTATATATTTATTAAGTTCGGAAACAATTTGTAAAGGGGTTATATCGTTAATCAATTGTGGTTCCTCCTTTCTATTATATTTTATCTACCGTTATTTTATCATTAGTATAGATACAAATTGAAGCAGCAATCTGTAATGATTCTAAAGCTATTTCGTAGGCAGATAAATTTGAATATTTAACCAAAGCCTTTGCTGCCGCCAATGCATAAGGACCACCTGATCCGATAGCAGCGATATTATCATCCGGTTCTATTATATCACCAGTTCCGGAAACTATAAATATATGCTCTTTGTCCGCAACAATTAATATCGCTTCTAATTTTCTTAATATTTTATCAGTTCGCCACTCTTTAGCTAAAGAAATAACTGCTTTGGGTAAATTTCCATGAAGTTCTTCTATTTTCTGTTCAAATTTTTCAAATAGAGTTATAGCATCTGCGCTTGCTCCGGCAAATCCGGTAAGAACTTTATCATTATAGATTTTTCGTATCTTTTTCGTATTATTTTTCATAATAGTATTTCCCACACTTATCTGGCCATCACCAGAAATAGCGACTTCGCCTTTATGTTTTATCGCTAAAATTGTAGTTCCTTTAAACATTTTTTATTTCATCTCCTTTTAAATCTTTAACATTAAGGTCTGGGATGAGATTTTTTATAAATTATTTTTAGTCTTTCTTTAGTAATATGAGTGTATATTTGAGTAGTAGATAAACTCTCATGCCCTAAAAGTTCCTGAACAGAACGTAAGTCCGCCCCACCCCCTAAAAGATGTGTAGCAAATGAATGCCTTAAAACATGTGGACTTACCTTTTTATTTAAACCAGCTATTTTCATATATTTGATAATAATTCTACGAATACTTCTTGCTGATATTCTTCCTCCAAAACGATTTAATAAAAATGCATTTAGGTCAATTTTAATTATAGGTATATTTTTTATAAACAAATTTCTGCTGGTTATATATTCTTGTATTGCCTTTATACTCGGATTACCTAAAGGAAGAATTCTTTCCTTTGAACCCTTTCCAAATACTCTAACAGTTTTTTCATCCAGGTCTATATCGTGAACATTTAAATTCACGAGTTCTCCAACCCTCATACCAGTGCCATAAAGCAGTTCAAGGATTGCCCTGTCTCTAATTCCAAATATTGTATTCCCAGGCGGCGTTTCGATAAGTTTATTAATTTCTTGTAAGTATAAAAAACAAGGTAACTTCTTGTCTATCTTAGGTGTTATTAAATTGATAGTCGGATTAATTTTTACTATTCCTTCTCTTGATATAAATTTAAAGAAAGAACGGATTGTAGATATTTTTCTACAAATACTTCTTACTGAATAATCACACTTCTTTAAATATACAATATATTTTCGCATAATACTGCGGTCGATATATTGTATATTATTTATCTTTAATATTTTATAATCCTCTAAATAATTTAAC
>JAHJOY010000025.1 GCA_018819665.1 bacterium | reverse complement strand
GATTCCCATTACCCGTTTTCACGAGTACAGGTTTCATGGGAATGACAGATACATGGAAGGGCACAATTCATTGTGCCCCACCCAGTTATAACCAATAAATCCAAAATTATTATAAAATTATTTACGACATACTGTGTATATGCTCTGCTTTTAATTATTTTAATATAGTTGGTGGGAAGAATTATAATGAAAGTTGAATCAATAAATAATAAATTAAATGATGCAAGCCGAAAAAAGTTATATTTGGCTTTAACTTTTATTTTGCTTTCATTATTTTTCGTGTTTTTTGTTAGCCAATTTTCTTCTCTTTATGCAATTAATTCTTTTGCCGCCAGCGCTCCCAGTTCGGTTAATTATCCGGTTTACTTAGCCTATTTTTACGAACCAGGGTGTCATGATTGTGATAAAGCCAAGGTTGTATTAAAAGATATTTCCACAAAATATCCTGATAATATAATTTTAAAAAGTTTTGATATCTCTTTGTCTGAGAATGTAGAATTAGCCGAAGCATTAGGCGAATTATATCAGATGTCCGAAGAGGAAAGGCTTTTGGTTCCGGTATTATTTTTAGGAGATGATTACCTTTTTAGAAGTGCTATTACCTTTGATAGTTTAGACGAATTAATTCAAAAGTATTCAACCACAGAAACTATCGCTCCCTGGGAAAAAGTTAAAGAAAAAGACCTTACTGCTCAAGAAAGATTAATAGCTCGCTTTCAGTCCTTCGGTCTGGCTGCAGTAGCAGTGAGCGGTTTGATTGATGGTATAAATCCCTGTGCTTTTGCTTCCATCATCTTCTTTATCTCTTATCTTACCCTGATCAACCGAAAAGGAAGGGAAATTCTCTGGGTAGGAGGAATGTTTACTCTATCCGTCTTTCTGACCTATTTCTTAATCGGAACCGGAGCCTTAAAGATGATTACTTCTTTATCCTTTTTACCTTTAGTTCGAAAGATATTCGTTCTGGTTACCGCTGTCCTTGCCTTAATTTTAGGGGTGGTCAGTCTATATGACTATCTCCAATTCAAGAAAAAAGGGACCACCAAAGATGCCAAACTCCAATTGCCCTCATTTTTAAAGAATATGATTCATTCTGCTATTCGTAAGAGTGTAAGACTGAGTAATTATATCTTAATGGCTGCAGTAACTGGCTTTATAGTTTCTCTTTTAGAGTTAGCCTGTACGGGTCAGATTTATCTTCCTACTATCATGTTTATCAGCACCATCCCTGATTTAAAGGTTAATGCTTTATTTTATCTCTTGTTCTATAATCTGATGTTTGTAGTGCCTTTAGTTCTGGTCTTTTCTTTTACCTACTGGGGGACTACTTCGGCACAGTGGGCTGCACTTACTCAAAAGAATTTTGGGAAAATCAAGATGGCAATGACCCTGCTGTTTTTCGGATTAGCCGGGTTGCTGCTCTACAGCGGAATTTTTTACTAATGGGGAATCGGTAAATTGTCAAGAGGTATAAGTTATGCATCTAACAGAAATCCAACGATGGCAACACCATCACTACTTTAATCAAGAGAAAAAATCTGCTGAACGAAAGACACTCTTTGTTGTTCTTTTAACATTGTCCACAATGTTAATTGAAATTATAGCTGGCTGGATTTATAATTCTATGGCACTGTTTGCTGATGGATGGCATATGAGTACGCATGCGACCGCATTAAGTATTTCTTTAATCGCATACATTCTTGCGAGAAAACATGCGAATGATAAAAGATTTGCTTTTGGTACTTGGAAAATCGAAATATTAGGAGCTTATACAAGCGCAATTCTTTTAGGAATAGTTGGTTTATTCGTTTTAGGAGTATCCATTGAACGAATTTTCAAACCAATGGAAATCATTTATGATTATGCATTAATGGTGGCGGTTGTCGGTTTAATAGTAAACGTAGTCAGCGCACTAATACTGCAATATGACCATAATCACCACCATCATAATGACCAAGAACATCACCATCATCATGAAAAGGATCTTAATTTACAATCAGCCTACATCCACGTCATTGCAGATGCCTTAACGTCTGTATTTGCCATTTTGGCACTACTTGGAGCGAAATATTATCACTGGAACTGGCTTGATCCATTTGTAGGAATAATTGGTTCATTTTTAATATTTAGATGGACATTCATGCTTATTAAAGATACATCTGGAATCTTATTGGATAGAGAAATGGATTCTCCTATCATCAAAGAAATATCAGAAATAATAGAATCTGATGGTGATAGTAAAATTAGTGATTTACATTTTTGGAGAGTTGCACAAAATAAATATGCCTGTATTTTAAGCATCGTTGCAAAGAATCCCTGCTCAATAATTACTTATAAAAATAAATTAAAAGGAATTGATGAATTAGTTCATATAACCGTAGAAATAAATTACTGCAAATGAATAGCGCCCCAACTACGCCTAACAAGCGGGTATCTGGCTACGGTGCTATGCACCTCCGCCCAAATCCTCGCTTCGCTCGGACTTCAGATACCTGCCAGTCGTTATGCGTAATCGACCGCTAAATTCTAAGGAAAAGACAAGTTATGAAAATCAAGTCGTTTGAGTTCAATTTAAGAGAATTGGCTGGATCTATGGGAGACTTCGGAACACTCTTTCCGCTGGCAATCGG
>JAHJOY010000241.1 GCA_018819665.1 bacterium | reverse complement strand
TCTTTTAAATTCTTCCTCATTAATTATAGGTACTCCAATTTTTTGAGCTTTTTGGTATTTTGAACCCGGATCTTCTCCTACAACCACATAATTAGTTTTCTTGCTTACACTACTAGTGACCCTACCTCCCAATTCACTGATTATTTCTGTGATCTGAGTACGGGTAAAATCCTTTAATGTTCCGGTTAATACAAATTGCTTTCCGGCTAATATCTGCGCTCCTTTTTCCTTTCTCATTTCCTCTTCTTCCTGACCAAAATTCAAACCAGCACTTCTTAATCTTTCAATAATAGCTAAATTTTCCTTTTCCTTAAAGAAAAGAATTATACTTTCTGCAATCTTAGGCCCAATTTCGTTAATTTCTATCAATTCTTCTAAATTAGTTTTTCTGAATTTATCTAAAGTAGAGTAGTATCTGGTAATAACTTCTGAGGTATGAACTCCCACATAACGTATCCCCAAACCATAGATTAAGTTAGCTAAAGATTTTTTCTTACTCTTTTCAATGGCTTCTAATAAATTATCGGTAGATTTCTCTGCCATCCGCTCAAGAGAGATTAAATCATCTCTTTCTAAAAAATATAAATCCGAAACATTCTTAATTAGCCCATTTTCCACTAATTGGTCAATTATTGCTGGACCCAATCCTTCAATATCTATAGCATCTCGAGAGGCAAAATGTCTAATCCTTTCCTTAATCTGCGCGGAACAACTAAGGCTATTACATCGAGAGGCCACTTCACCTTCCGGCCTGAACACCTTTGCCCCACATACCGGACATTGACTGGGCATAACAAATTCCATCTCCTTGCCAGTCCTCTTCTCTTTTATTACTTTTACTACTTCCGGAATAACTTCTCCGGCTTTTTGAACTAAGACAATATCTCCAATTCGAACATCTTTTCTCTTAATTTCATCTTCATTATGCAAAGTTGCTCTCTGCACCACTGAACCGGATATCCTAACCGGATCAAGTACAGCTACTGGGGTTAAAGCTCCGGTCCTGCCTACCTGGACAATAATATTGCGAACTTTGGTAGTAGTTTGTTGAGCAGGAAACTTATAAGCAATAGCCCAACGGGGGCTTCGGGTGGTCGATCCCAACTCTCCTCTCATCCTTAATGAATTAACCTTGATTACCATTCCGTCAATCTCGTAATCCAATTCTTCTTTCTTTTCTATCCATTGCTGGGAGTAATTTATAGCTTCTTCTATATCCTGACAGAGCTTGATATGAGGATTTACTTTAAATCCTATCTCTTTTAAATAATTCAAGACTTCCATATGATTATTAAATTTATGTCCCTCAACAAAAGTGCCTCTATAAATAAAGGTGTCTAAATGCCTTTGAGCAGTAATCCGAGGATCCAACTGTCTGACTGAACCAGCTGCAGCATTCCGGGGATTTGCAAATAAACTTTCCTCTTTTTTCATTCTTTCGTTATTTAATTTCTTAAAATCACTTTTCTTCATATATACTTCGCCATAAACTTCGATGTGAGGGGGTACATCTTTACCAAACAATTTCAAGGGAATAGTTTTTATGGTTCTAAGATTGGATGTAATTTCCTCTCCGGTTACCCCATCTCCTCGGGTTGCTCCTCTTATAAAGATACCGTTTTCGTAGACTAAAGCAACAGCCAGTCCGTCAATCTTTAACTCTACTACATATTCTAATTTCTGCTCAGGAACTAATTTTTTTATCCTTTGGTCAAAAGCTCGTAATTCTTCAGGCGAAAAGGCATTAGCCAAGCTTAACATTGGAGCAATATGTCTTACTGTTACAAATTCAGATACAGGTTCTATGCCTACTCTTTGAGTAGGAGAAGAAGGCGAAATATATTGCGGATATTTCTTTTCCAATTCTATTAATTCTTTCATTAATTGATCATATTCAGCATCAGAGACAATAGGATTATCCAAGACATAATATTGATAATTGTGATACCTGATCTTTTCTCTCAACTCTTCTATTTTCTTTTTTACATCATAGGAGTTATAGCTCATCTTTTCTTCCTATATTTTTTTATTCCCTCGCCCTTGAGGGGTTAGGGTTAGGGTGATCAGGTTATCCAACCCGGGTTATTTGGGAAATTTTCTTTGGGCGTATGCAATACGCCCTTATAAATTAATGTAATGATATTCGTTCCCTTGTAGGGGCACAATGGATTGTGCCCTTCCTGTCTTTATATTATTTCCGTTTACTTTGGGCACGATACATCGTGCCCCTACAATCATAATATTAACATCATAAGTATATAAAAAACTACC
>JAHJOY010000240.1 GCA_018819665.1 bacterium | reverse complement strand
TATTAATTTTAACCTTTATCTTATTTGTTTTGTTTTTTAGCTATGGTAATAGCAGTGGAGACTACAGTCAAAAGATAAACGAGGAAAACCAGAGATTAAAAAAGATAGAGCAGCAGATTAAAAGTGTTAAAGATGAAATTAATAATTTACAAAAAAAAGAAATTGGTTATTTAGAAACACTTCATAAAATAGAAAAACTTTTACAGGATGCAGAGAAAGAATTGCAAACTATCGAAAAAGATTTAGAGTTTGCTCAAAAAGAGATAAAAGCAGCAGAAGATGAAGTTGTTATTGAAAAAGAAAAGCTAAAGGAAAAGACTAAGCTATTAGAAAGCAGATTAAGGGAGATATACAAACACCGCCTAACTGGCTACTTGGAAATTTTATTCAACAGTGAAAGCTTTTCTGATTTTCTTAATCGCTTCAGATATATAAAAAATATTTTGTCTTTAGATGCTGAAGTGATTAATGATATTCGCCAGCAGATGAAAAAGATAGAGAATAATAAAATAAACCTGGAGAACAGGGAAGAGATATTGAGTTTGTTAAAAAAAGAGGTAGAGAAAGAGAAAGAAAATATTGAATTTTCTATTAAAGCCAAAAAGTCCATAATTAATAAGATAGACTCTCAAAAAGAAGCATATCTGAAATCTTTAAAAGAGTTAGAGCAATCTTCTCAAGAAATAAAAAATATAATAGAAAGAATTTATAAACAGCAGGAAGAGGATTCTAAAAAGGCTTCCCAGAAGGAAGTCCCAACGATTACTCTACAACCTAAAAAGGGAATTTTAGCCCTACCTATTCAGGGCAAATTAATTTCTGAGTATGGAAGACAAAAAAATACTGATTTTAATACTTATACCTTTAATTCTGGAATAGATATTAGTGCTCCCCTTGGACAGGTAGTTCATGCAGCCGGTGCGGGAGAGATAATTTATACTGGAAACATAAAGGGGTATGGGCAGATAATAATTATTGATCATGGAGGAAGGATTACTACTCTGTATGCCCACCTTTCTAAAATTTTAATAGATATTGGGGATAAAGTAAAAAAGGGACAATCTATAGGTCAGGTGGGTGATAGTGGTGGCGTTTCTTCTACCAGGTTGCATTTTGAAGTTAGAGTAGAAGGCAAACCTACTGACCCTATGAACTGGCTATAAATATAAACATTCTAAAAATTGGGCGGTGAAAAATTTGATAAATATGAAAAGAAAGAGAATAATTACTTTAATTTCGATTTTTGTATTGGTTTCTATAATAAGTGGATTCCTATTTTATAATGTTGGGGCAAATGGCAAGACTAATGAAGAGGTGTTATTTGACAACTTAGAGCCCTTCTTTGAAGCTTTAAATTTGGTAAGATTTGAATACGTAAAGAAAGATATAGATCTGGATAAAGTTATTCAGGGGGCTATAAGAGGTATGCTTAAAGCCCTTGACGACCCCTATACTCGTTATATGGACACTCAAGCACTTAAAAGAGAGCAGGAAGATATGTTTTTAGGTCATTTTGGAGGGTTAGGGATAATCATCTCTATAAAAGATGATCAATTAACTATAATCTCTCCCATTGAGGATACCCCGGCTTATAGAGCAGGAATAAAAGCAGGAGATAAGATAGTAGAGATTGATGGGAAATCAACTGAAGGAATTGGGTTAGATGAAGCAGTTAATGTTCTAAGAGGGGAGAAAGGAACCGAAGTTACCTTAGGAATTAAGAGAGAAAACGTAGAGGAAGTTTTAGAAATTACCATAATCCGAGATATAATCGAAGTTAAAGCAGTAAAAAAGGAGGTAATGGGTAAGAATAATACCCTTGCGTATATCAGAATTACTACTTTTAATGTGAATACTGAACCCGAATTAGAAGAAGTCTTAAATGAATTTAAGAAAGATAGTGATATTCAGGGGATTATTCTCGATTTACGCAATAATCCGGGAGGATTATTAGATAGTGCCATAGAGATAGCAAGTAAATTCATAAAAGAAGGGCCGATTGTTCACATCAAAGATAGAGATGGGATAGTAGCTACTATAGAATCCAGAGGGAACAAATACCCCGAATGGCCTTTATTCGTATTGATTAATGAGGGTAGTGCTAGCGCTTCAGAGATTGTAGCTGGAGCGGTTCAAGATTCTGGAAGAGGAAAATTGTTAGGAGAGAGGACATTTGGTAAGGGAGTAGTTCAACAGGTTTTTAATTTATCTGATGGCTCAGGAGTTGCTATTACCACTTCTGAATATTTTACCCCTAACGAGCGTTCTATAAATCATATTGGGATTGAACCGGATATATTAGTAGAACCAGCAGAAGATGATGAACAGGATATGCAATTAAATAAGGCGATACAGTTATTGGAAGAGGAATTGAGATAGTCGTTAGTGAATAGTGAATAAGTCGTAGGGGCAGACCTTGTGTCTGCCCATTAATAATTACTTGGTGTACCTAAAGGGCAGACACAAGGTCTGCCCCTACATTATACAATCAAATACAGAAAATAAATTCAAGAAAAACGAAAGGAATTTTATTTTGAAGAAGAGCCAAAGAGAAATTATAAATATTATTGCTTTAGTAATTATTTTGGTTATAGCTTTTAGTATTTCTAATTTATTCAATAAGTCTATTAAGGAAGAAAGTAGCCTTCGTAATACCCAAAATGCTAACCCAACCACTACTACTAATGAAATAGAGTTAGAAGTAAAGGAATCTGAAGAAACTACTTATGACAGCGAACAATATACAGATTTAATAATTAATGATTTAGCCTCTTCAGAGGAAGAGATAAACTTTTCACCTAAAGTAGCTTTTATAATAGATGATTTAGGATATGAAACAGAAGTGGCGAAGAAAATGATGGAATTGGAATTTCCTGTGGCACTATCTATATTACCTTTTCTCCAGTATTCTGAATTTATTGCAGAAGAAGGCAGAAAAAATAATCAGGAAATTATGTTGCATCTACCCATGGAGCCCAGTAATTCTTCTGCTAACCCCGGACCTGGCGCCATTAAATCCTATATGTCGGAAGAAGAAATCAGACAGGCTGTCAGAGATTGTATTTTAAATTTCCCTTATATTATAGGGGTTAATAATCATATGGGCTCAAAGATCACCGAAAATAGAGAAATAATGGAGATAGTTTTAGAAGAGATTAAAGGATATAATTTATTTTTCATAGATAGTATAACCACTAAGGATTCTATTGCCTATGAAGTAGCCCAAGAGATGGGGATTAAGACTGCGGTAAGGTCAGTCTTTTTGGATAATGAGAATGATATGGAATATATTAAAGGACAGATGTTGGAAGTTCAAGAGACTGCCTTAAGAGAAGGAGAGGCTATTGCTATTGCTCATAGCCGCATAAATACCTTTTATGTATTGAAGAGGATGATTCCTGAATTGATTAAAGCTGGCATAAAAATAGTCCCGGTGTCAGAATTAGTTAAATAAGTCCCTGTTAAAAATTTTGGATTCTTACTACCTAACCTTTGTTTTCCCGCCTTCTTTTCTCTCGCTTTCTTAACTCGATACTCAATACTATTACTCGATACTATATTTAAAAGATTGTGTTATCATAATTTTTATATTATAATATTCTTGTTTCTTATTAAAAATAGCGTTTAGCGTTTAGCGTATAGCATATGGAAAGTAGGGGCTCGATTCATCGAGCCCGCATAAAAATCAGAGCGGATAAATCCAACCACTACATGGAACATTATTCAATATACGATAAAAAAATTTTGAATTATTGATTAATCAATAAACAGGCGGGCCTGCCCTCGTGAAAACGGGGGACGCCTGTCCTACTATAACTATATACTATCGACTATATACTAATAAAGATGGAGAAGAAATGAAAAATAAGGAAATTCGACTTAGATTTGCTCCCAGTCCGACTGGCTATTTACATATTGGAGGAGCCCGAACGGCTTTATTTAACTGGCTTTATGCCAGACATTATAAAGGGACTTTTGTTTTG
>JAHJOY010000239.1 GCA_018819665.1 bacterium | reverse complement strand
TATTAATTTTTCTACCCCCGAGCTTCCATGTTTTCCTTTTTTATTAATTAAGAAAATAAAAGATTGTTTTGTCGTAATAACATAAAGGAAATAGATTCCTGTTGCCTGCTTTCGCAAGAATGCGGAACAAGCGGAAGAAAAATCTTGACAAAAATGTAAATTGATATAAAATATACAATTAGAAATTTAAAAGGGGAGCCTAATTATGCCAACTTATGATTATAAATGTAAAAAATGTGGGAATACTTTTGAAAAATTCCAATCCATTACAGCAGATCCCATTAAAAATTGCAAAAGCTGTGATGGAGAAGTCTATAGATTAATAAGCAAAAATGTGAACTTCATATTAAAGGGCAATGGATTTTATAGTACAGATAATCGAAATAGTAGTTATAAATCGGAAAAGAAAGGATTAGCCGCTTCCTCAATAGAAGGGCAAAAAAAGAAAGAAATTTCCAAAAAACCAGACTCCAAGATCAAAGAAAAGAAAGATAAAGAAACTTCAGTAAAATAATCTTTTCCACCAGCTTGGTTTTACTTTCTTCAATTTTTTCTTTAATTCTAGAATAGTATTTTGAGCAGCTATTTCACCTTCTCGAATACATTGTTCAGGTTTAGAAAAATCAGACCAATGAAAACGTCCTACTTTAGGGGTAATTACTACATCAGCAAAAGATAACTGTAATTTTCTTAATTCGGAAGATGTAATAGAATCAGACCGAAAAAGAATTTCTACGGCATTATTAAATTCATCCCTCTTTTTAATAGTTTGGCTCACACTAACCGCAATAACGAAATTTGCCCCTAACGACTGAGCTGCTTCTATTGGCACTACATCGACTATCCCTCCATCAACTAAGATTTTCTTATCTAATATTACCGGAGGAAACATTCCCGAAATAGAAGCGCTCGCCAGAAGGGCATCAAATAACTTTCCTCTATTTATAACTAACTTTTCACCTTTTACTAAATCTGCTGTTATAGCTGCAAAAGGAATCTTAGTATCTTCGAAAGTTTTATCGTCTACTAACTCCCTAATAATTTTTTTTATTTCTGTTCCATCATTCAGATATTTCCTTCTTAGTTCAAGGTTGAGAATATAACCTTTTTTCAAGAAATCAGACATTTTTTTAAAAAGAAGGGCTTATCTTTTCTTTCTTTTTCGCCAAAAGATAAGTCTATATTAAATTCACTAAGTTTAGAATATTTTTCCGCAATTTTTTCTAAATCAATAATTCTTTTTTCTAAAGCATATGCGGCTCCTATAATAGCCCCCATTGAGGTACCGGTAATTAAATCAATGGGAATATTTTCCTTTTCTAAAACTTTTAATACTCCTATGTGGGCGAGGCCTCGGGCTCCACCCCCTCCTAAAGCTAATCCTACTTTTAATTTTTCTTTTGCCACTACTTTAAACTCCAATCCATATCTACTAAGCCATTTGATCCCGCTGTAGTTTACCCTGCCAAGTGAGTATCAAATAAGCAAGGCTTACGCTCACACCCGCTTTCGTGAGTGTAAACTGTAGTGGGTGCGGTAATTACAAAAAGAATTTATTATCTAATTTCAACACCTAAAACATCTTTCATCTGTTTTAAAGCAAAATCATTAGCCCCTTGATCAAAGGAAGCCACAGCATCTTTTAAAACTGTAACTTCATAATTTAACATCCTGGCACTAACAGCAGTGTATAAAACACAGATATTAGTACATACCCCCACCAACTCTAATTCTAAAATCCCTTCTTCTCTTAAAGAAATATCTAAATCGGTCTGAAAAAATCCACTGTATCTTCTTTTGTGGATTATAAAATCATTTTTCGATGGTTTTAATTCTTCGATTATATTTGCTCCCTCAGTTCCGGAAAGGCAGTGTGGAGGAAAAAGATTAAACTCTTTATCATCTGGTCGATGGCAATCACAGATATAGAATACAGGGTTTTTTTCTTTCCTGAATCTCTCTAATTCCTTTTGAATAGGTGAAATAATTTTTCCTCCACCATCTCCTATATATAATTTTCCATTTTCTCTGATAAAATCGTTGAGCATATCAATTATTAATAAAGCTTTTTTAATCAATTAATAATCAACCTCTCGTGGTTTTTTTCTTTCCAGTATCTTTTTAGTAAATTTGTCTAAATTTATAATGTATCTTTCTACAGTCCCTTCTCCTATCTTCTCCACCTCATCAAAAGCGTTTACCTGAAAGGTTAATCGATTTTGGAAAATCTCAATTAAAGTCGCATCGGCAGTAACCGTCATACCCAAAGGAGTAGCAGATAAATGAGTAATAGATATTTTTGTAGCTACTGAAATATAACCTTCCGGAAGATTTTTTTTCACCGCATTTATGGCAGCTAAATCCATTAAAGAAACTAACATGGGAGTGGCAAAGGCAGGTGGCATAGGTTTGGCAAATCTCTCTGCTGAATTTTCTTCATTCACCGTCGTTTGAGCTATTCCTTTTAAACCTTTTTCAAGATTAAATTCTATCATTTTTTCTTCCCCCTTCTAATTATATTGTATCTTGATTCGTTAGCTAGTTACTTAGTTAGCTGGTTAATTGGTTAAATAGGTTTCAAGTTGCGAGTTTCGAGTTACAAGTCAGACCAGTTGATTAAACTAAAAAGTTAAAGCTAAAAGCGAAAAACCATAATTCAAAACTCAAAACTTTTTTCTCTCAATACTAAATTT
>JAHJOY010000238.1 GCA_018819665.1 bacterium | reverse complement strand
TATTCCACTAAAACCTGAGGGGAAGCTTTCTGATATCAATAAAAGTTATAGACATAGTTTAATTGATCTTGGTGATGATGAATTTACCCGGGGCAAACCGCATCCGATGATAGATCCGTATGTACGTCAGGAAAGAATTTTATCAGAAGTAAAAGATAGAGAGGTAGCGATTATATTAATGGATTTTGTCCTGGGATTTGGCAGCAATCCTGATCCGGCGGGAGAGATGATCCCATATATTCGAAAAGCAGGTGAAATTGCTGCGAAAGATGGAAGATATATCTGTATGATAAGTTCTGTCTGTGGAACTGAAGCAGACCCCCAGAGTCTTATTGGGCAAGAGAAGAAACTTAAAGAAGAAGGGGTAATTGTTATGCCCAGTAACGCTCAGGCAGCAAGATTGGCAGCTGCAATTGTTTTATCAAGCATTCCTGTAATGCGTGAAAATGGACTTTGAAAACTGAAAAACCTCCTGCTATGATTGATGTGTGCCTTAGAAACGCACAAAAATCATAATAATCAGGAGGTCGTAAGCAAATGAAAAATCGTAACATTCAAAAGCTAGAAGCAATAACACCAGGCACACTGGTAGTTGGAGTAGATATCGCAAAGGAAACACAGTGGGCACGGTTCGTGGATTATCGTGGTTTGGAATTAAGGAAAGTCCTTAAATTCAAGAACCATAAAAACGGCTTTGATAGTATTTTAGCAAGCATAGAAGCAATTTGCAAGAACAGAAGACTTGATGATGTTATCGTAGGTATGGAGCCCACAGGGCACTACTGGAAGCCCCTTGCAAACTATTTGCTAATACATGAAGTAACTGTCGTTATGGTTAATCCATACCACACGAAGCGTGCAAAGGAGCTTGACGATAATAGTCAGACTAAAAGTGATAAGAAAGATGCTTTAACCATAGCAAGGCTTGTTCGAGATGGCAGGTATTATGAAGTATATATGCCACAGGATATATTTGCAGAACTAAGAGTGCTTTCAAATTCAAGAATAAGCCTGATGAAGCGTTCTAATGCTTTAAAAAATACTATAACGGCAGTGATGGATGAATATTTTCCTGAAATAGTGACTGTGTTTAAAAAACCTTTAAAAGGCAAGGCAGCGATGCAAATATTGAAATCCTGCCCCTTCCCCTCGTTGATACTTGAATTAGGTATAGAGGGGGTGCTTGCTGAAATAAAAAAGGCAGTTAAAAAAACAGTGGGCAGAAGAAAGGCCCAGCAACTTGTGGAAACAGCCAAAAACTCAGTAGGAGTAGGTTATGGGTTAGTATCAGCAAAGCTAAAATTAGGGTTAATGATTGAGGAATTGGAATTATTAATAAAACAGCTTGAGCAGTTAGAAAAGGCAATGGAGAAGGCATTAGCTGATACCGGGTATGGTGAAATAATTCTTGGTATCCCAGGAATAGGAGTGGTGACAGCAGCTAGTTTTTTAGGTGAGATTGGTGACCCGAGGAGATTCGATCATCCACGCCAGATATGCAAAATGGCAGGATACAACCTTATTGAGGACAGCTCAGGTAAGAATAAAAGCGGAACGAAAATATCCAAGCGAGGACGGAAGAATCTGAGGAGTGTCTTGTATCAGATGGCCAGAACCATGGTTGCCGTCAACGCCGAGATGAAAGAGCTGTATCAATACTTAAAAACAAGGCCTAATAATCCTCTCAAGAAGAAGCAGGCACTTGTGGTGATTTCCAAGAAGATCGTGACGATCATCTATAGCTTGGTGAAAAAACAAACCGGATACCAGGCAGAATTAGCACTTGGTGAGTTTAGGAAGAACCAAATAAAGCAAGTTGCGTAAGTAATCACGCCGATAAAGCGGAGATAAGGAGGATTCCTCCATTAGCCCAATGAGGCAGCATTTAAGCTTAAAAAACTATCTCCGCTTTTATCCCTAAAACAGAACGAAGGAATGTAAGGGCATAGACCCAGCGAGGTATGATAGGGTGAGTTTTAGGATAATATCGGCTAATAGATTCGAAATTCTTCGCATTCCTATGAATGACGGAGATATTTAAAGAAAAACTTTCAAAGAAAGAGATAGGAGGTATACCACTTGATTAAGGAACATCAAGATGCATATGGAGCAGAATTACGGACTTTTCTTGAAACGGGTGCAAAGATAGAAATTGTAGAACGAGACGATGGTTATATTGATTACAATGAAGGTATTCCGTATTATTTTGCTCCCTACGAAGAATGGACTGACTATGAAAAAGAAGCAATCGAATACGCTTTCGGAAGAACAAAGGAACCGGATGGGAAATTCGTAAATACCTTGATAGCCAATATGCCGCATATATAGCAATACTTAAAAAGAAAATAATTAGAAACCAATAATATTAATGTGTTAAATGCACCATGGTCTTTCAGTCGCAACGTCGTATATGTTAGAAACGTTATACTGCATTGGCACAATATCTGGGGAGGAGTTACAATGAGAGAAGACGATTTAGATCTTGAACTTAAAAAGTGGTGGAATAATTATGGGGATAGAGAGTTATACAGAGAAGAGAATGATCCGAGAAAACAAATACATACATACTTGATATGGAGAGAAGTAAAAAGATGCGTAAACACTCGTCACAGATTAAGGATACTAGATGCAGGTGCAGGGACGGGTCGTTTTTCAATACCTCTTGCCCAAGAAGGTCACGAAATCATCCATTTAGATATATCTGAAAAGATGATTGAAATTGCCAGAAAAAATGCAGAATCAAGAAAGATAGAAAATATACAATTTGCTCAGGGAGATATCTGCAAAGGCCTTGAATTTGAAGATAATACTTTTGATTTGGTTTTGTGTTTGGATTCTCCACTTTCTTATTGCTATAAAAATTATGAGAATATTCTTAGCGAACTTATAAGAGTCTCAAGATGGAAGATTGTACTGTGCGTTATGAATAGATACGGAACTATACTGGAAGGTGGGGTTGATTTCGACCTTACACATTTTGGGAAATTGAAAACGGTTAGAGATGTTTATGCTACAGGAAATCTTATTGTTACGGAGGAATTAAGAAGATTACAACCTACCTTGTTCCCAAGTTGGCATGCTTTTACACCAGATGAATTGAAGATGTTGCTGGAAAGACATGGGTGCTATGTGGAAAAGTTATCAGCACCAGGTACCTTGGCACGCTCTGTAGATATTGAACAGCTAAAACGGCTTTTGGTCGATAGAAAATCTTACGAAGACTATCTTAATTTTGAGGAAGAGTTCGACAAGAATACCTGTGTATTGGGGATTGGAGCAATAGGTGCAGGTGGGTTACTCGTAACTGCTACTAAAGATTTAAATAACACCTTTTTTTAGGGATAATTTTACTGTAAATAAATTGTTGAGAGGATGAACTACTTTGAGTGAAGTTGAAAAATATAAGGAAACTTATGATTGATATTGGAAACAGTGCGCCAACCCTGCGGGACGACAACATTGCAAATACTTAAAATGTTATCTGAAATAAATTTTATTTCTAGGTGCAATCAATTATGAAAAAATTAGTATTACACAGCGACCAAGTTCAGGAACACAAAGAAGTTGATTTAGCTTTTATAGAACTATTAGGTAAAAAAGGTCCCAGATTAGCTTATATTCCATCACAATCAGACCTACAAAGAAAATATTTTAATCAAAAAGTTGAGTGGTATAAGCAGTTTGGAATTACTGATTTGCTTTATTTTGATGTTGATAAAGAATATGACGAGAAAAAAATTGATGAGCTGCTTGCTTGTGATACCATCTTTCTTTCAGGAGGCAATACTTATTACTTTCTCAATTCTCTTAAAAAACGTGAGTTTCTCCCAAAATTAAGAGAGTATGTTCGGACAGGTGGTATTTTAATTGGAGTCAGTGCTGGGAGTATTATTATGTCAAAAACAATTGATATAACTACTCTTCATGATGAAAATACCATTGGTTTGAAGGATTATACAGCTTTAGGTTTAGTTGATTTTGAATTTTTCCCTCATCTTGACCATAACATGAAACAATATTTAGAAAATTTAAAGCAATATTCTATTAAAGGCAATTCAGTAATTTATGCCTGTAAGGATGGTGATGGAATAATTGTAAATGACCATGAAATCAAGTTTTTTGGTGAGGTGCTGAAAATACAAAATGGTGAAATATCAAGGGCCTGGTAAAATTTACATCAGATAACACAGTATTTACGCTACGAGCCTGTATCCTTGTCCTTAGATACATTTCCCTTTGGGTTGTAACGTTGTATATGATAGGAATGTTATATGAATAAGCCTATAATAGAATGGGCTGAGGAGGATAAACATGGGTAATAACAAAAAGGTTAATTTATATCGAGATACAGCAAGTATATATGATCTTGATCAGAGGAGTATTACTCAAGATGTTGAAAATCAAATTATTTATCCAGAATTAATATATTATGTTACCAACCAAGATGGAGTTGAGGAAAAAATAATAGAGCCTCTTGCCCTAAAATATTACTATGAAGAGCAAGTGAGGAATCTTCTTCAATCAAACGGATTTAAGATAGTAGAAGAGATGGGGTATTACGACAGACATCCAATATCTGAAGGTCCGGAATTAATATTTATTTGCAAAAAAGAGTAAAGTTTAGGGGAATCACTATGGGATGTGGTTATTATGTTTCTAAGCAAAGTAATCTTCTGAAAAAGTTTGATAAAATATCCATTCGCATCGAAAAGAAGATAGCGAAATATTATAGTGAAAAATTTGCCAGTAAAATAAAAAAAGAGGCACGTGCGGAATTTGAAAGTATTATTCCAGAAATTCCATATTTTTCGGGGACGATAAACATTTTTCGAGAACTTATTATAATGAGCGCTTGGGGAGTTTCGTTTTATAAACCGATGAAAAAATCCGGTAAGACCGTTGAGGAAGTAATGATGGTTGTTTATGAAGCAACAGAAGAAATTCATAAATCAATTTCAAAACCTTTACGTTGGCTTTTGAGAAAGTTTATATTTAGTCCAATATTTTTAAAAATAGCCCAAATCTCATCAAGAAATGTATCTGAGCATCCTGATGGTTGGAAAATAGAATATAAAAAAGGAGAGAATAAAGAATGTAATTGGTATTTTGAAGCAACAGAATGTGCTGTTGTTAAATTCTTTAATAAGCAGAGAGTCCCTGAATTGGCATATTACTGTAATCTCATTGATTATATTCAAAGTAATGTAATTGGTATGGGAATGCAGCAATTATCATGTATTGGTTCAGGTGACAAAACTTGTGTTGAATGTATGAAGCAGGGTAGAGAAACGAAAATTCCAGGTAACCTCAAGAAATTATTTGAAAACAAAGCAAATAATAAAAGTTAAAATAATACGGCTTAAAACATAGTCTAACACAGCATATACGCTGCGGGCTATTGCCCTTGCCTTTCAAGACATTATCCTTCGGTCGTAACTTCTTATATGCTGGGAACGTTAGGCAGAATATCACCGCTTTTTGGAGTTAAACATGGTATAAAATTTACTAAAAGAAATAAAAAACTGGCTCATAAAAATAATGATCTTGATTTTCTACCGTGGGTTTACCGCTCTGGGAGGCTAACGCCCTCCGACCCAAATTGTGCTTTGATACAGCGTAAACCCACAGTACATTTACCTGGAATATTGGACAAAATCGGAGTGCAAGGGAGTGAAAAACTGTGAATCATAGCATATTAAATAAAATAATAAACTGGGCTGAAAATGAATCTGAGATTCGAACTCTTATTCTTGAAGGATCACAAGCATCAAATTCACAAACTGATGAGCTGTCGGATTATGATTTAAATGTTTTTGTAGTCAATCCTGATAAGTATATCTCAGATAACAGTTGGATAAATAATTTTGATCAAGTATTAGTTTATCAGAAAGAAAAGTTTTTCTATAAGAATATAGAAATTCTTACTCGGTTAGTTTTATATAAAAATAATCCCCGAGTTGATTTTCCCTTTTGGCCTATCAATGTATTGAATGAAATTATAGAAAATAGAATTCTACCAGAGTATTACAGAAACGGTTATAAGGTGCTTCTCGATAAAGACAAGATTACTAATAATATTATGTTGCCTAATTACGATGGTTTTATAATAACCCAACCAACAGAAGATGAATTATTGACAACAATATACAATTTCTGGTTTGAAGCATACAGCGTTGCAAAGTATTTAAAAAGAGATAGATTATGGTTTGCGAAAATATTAGAAAATGGTCCTATAAAAGGATTTATGCTTCGAATTATATTATGGAATGAGTCGAGTAAATATGATTGGAACAACAACAAAATTCATTCGCAAGGCAAAAACCTCGAAACCCAAGTAGATATAGATATTAAAGAATCCTTCAAGAAGTGCTTTTCAAAATACGATAAAAGCGATACATGGGATAGTTTGTTTGGAATGATCGAGTTATTTAAAAGGCTTACATATGAATTGACAATGAAAATGAATGTTAAATATCCAAATG
>JAHJOY010000024.1 GCA_018819665.1 bacterium | reverse complement strand
TATATTTGAAAAGGTACGGGAGTAAAAGATAAGACACAGAAAATTAAGGCGCAGATTCCTAATATTTTTCTTCTTTTATCTAAGGAGGTATAATCATCTAATGGTGGAGGGTGATGAAATCCAAAGATAAGTAATAAAATAAATAATAAAGTCCAGGCGGGATTAACAAATATGCAGATAAGGCCTAAAATGCCCAAGGTTATATAATAAGCAATTTTACTATTTTTGCCGAATAAGGAATAAATTATGTGCCCGCCATCTAACTGTCCAACAGGAAGAAGGTTTAAGGCAGTTACAAAAAGTCCTACCCAGCCTGCGTAAGCTATGGGATGTAAGAGTACATCTTGACCTTCGGGAAGATGGCCAAACATTATTTTTTCTATAAGCGAGAACAGTATGGAACTTCCCAGAGGCATAACGGGCCCCTCAATTTCTGAGATTACTGCCACTTCTGATAATTTTAGTCCAATTATTATGGTAGGAATGGTGAGGATTAAACCTACAAAAGGACCGGCTATTCCAATGTCAAATAAAGCTTGACGATTGGGCATAATTCCTTTCATTTTGATAACTGCCCCCAAAGTGCCAAATGGAGATAGGGGGAAGGGGATGAAAAAGGGAAGAGTAACTTCTACCCCGTATCTTCTGCTAACAAAAAAATGGCCTAATTCGTGAGCAAGTAGAATGGTGATTAAAAATAGGGCATACCATATACCACCTACAAAAAAACAAGAAATTATAGTTAGAAGAAATAAAATTAAGTGTAAAATTAATCTTCACCTCTTTATATCGTTTTGCTTTTTGTAAATTATTATATCTTAATCTTCCTTATTTATAAAGTGGTGTACTCTCAAAGGTGAGAGAAATTAAAAATATAAATTTGTTCTTTTAATTTTTTTGTTTTGGAGTAAAATAGTTATAGTAATAAAGTAGTATCTCGTATCTCGTGAATCGTATCTCGCATTCTAGCGTAGAGCGTGTAGCATTTAGGAAGTAGGGGCGTATTGCAATACGCCCCTACACAAATTATTTTTTCATTGCAAGTGATGGTGTAGGGGTTCGATTTATCGAACCCGCAAAAGCATAAAATAAAAGGATAATATCAATATGGATAAAGATATAAAAAAGGTAAGGGCCCATCTTCTAATTTCAGGGAGAGTACAGGGAGTATCTTTTCGTTATTATACCCAGGACATTGCCCAAAATTTAGAAATAAAGGGATGGATCAAGAATTGTTGGGATGGTAAAGTAGAAGTAGTCATAGAAGGGGAAGAAGAAAAAGTAAAAAAACTAATAAACTGGTGCTATCGGGGACCGGGGAGTGCAATTGTAGAAAAGATAGATATAAAATGGGAGGAGTATAAAAGAGAATTCAATTCTTTCAATATTAGAGGATGATAAAAATTTGTTATTAAAATAATAAAAAAATAGAGGATTTTCTTATCTTAATGTCGAATTATAACAGTAAAAAGAAGATTATAAAGAAAGAGTAAAATTATGAGATTAAATCATCAAATTAAAAGTGAAAGGTTATGGATTGCAAAAGAAGGATTTGATAGAAATGATTAATTTTACTTATCGGAAAAGAAATAAAATAATTATTTTTCTTGTTTTGTTATCATTTCTTTTCTTGTTTCTTTATAATTTAGAAGGAGGTGGAAGTGAAACTATGTCTAAACTTCAAGGAAAGAAAATATTAATGATAATTGCCAGCCAAAATTTTAGAGATGAGGAACTCTTTAAACCCAGAGAGTTGTTTATTAAAGAAGGAATGGAGGTAATCTTGGCTTCTTCTTCTTTAGAGGTTTCTCGGGGAATGTTGGGAGGGACAGCTAAACCTGATATTCTGATTAGTGAGGTCAAGGTAGAAGAATTTGATGTTATTATCTTTGTTGGCGGTATAGGCTCTTCGGAATATTGGAATGATCCTGTGGCAAGAGAGATTGTAAAAAAAGCAATTTCTTTAGACAAATTAATTTGCGCCATATGTATTGCTCCGGTTACTCTGGCTAATGCTGGAATATTAGATGGTAAAAAAGCTACTGTTTTTCGTTCTGAAGTAAAGGCTATAAAGAGAAAAGGGGGAATTTATACGGGTAAAGCAGTAGAAGTAGATGGTAATATCATTACTGCTGAAGGTCCCCAAGCCGCAACAGAATTTGGTCAAACTATCATTAGTGCTTTAATTAAAAAAATGGAACAATAAGCAATTCTTTTTGAATAAATCGTTTAAAGTTAACACTTAATTTTATAATTGATTTTTTAATTCAGTATTATCTTTTGAGAAGATTTATAATGTTTACACTGGGAACTTTTGTAAATTAAATAAATAAAGAAATTTATTATTTTGGAAAGAAATAAGAGGTGAGGCTAAGATGAAGATTAAATCTAATTTAAATTATTATATTCTTATGTTAGGCTTAATTCTTATTGGGATATTGTTGGTCAATAATATTTGCAATCAATGTTTTGTGGAGGCTGCTCCTGGCAATTGGATTGATAAAAGCAAAGGCCTTTCAGGGAAGTATGCTTCTTCAATAGTAATTAACCCTGTAAACAATCAAATTCTTTATGTTGTAATGTATGAAAAAGGAGTTTTTAAAACTACTAATGCTGCCCAGACATGGTATGCTATAAATAATGGTCTAAATACTCCTGAGAGTAAACAAGTTATTTCTTTAACTATCTGTTCATCAAATCCAGAGATTCTCTATGTGGGAACAAATAAAGCGGAAATTTATAAGAGTATAGATGGTGGAAAAAGTTGGAAATTATCTAATCAGGGAATTGAACCTGGTACAGTATTTTACACTCAGGTTTTCTCAATAAATATAGATCCAAGTAATTCTTCAATTATCTATGCAGCCACATCTACGGGAATATATAAAAGTACAAATGGTGGTAATAGTTGGGATAGGGTTGGTAGTAATAAAACAGGGTTAAGTAATTCTTTTAATAAAGGTATTGCTATAGATTGTAAAAATCCTTTTGTTCTTTATGCTGCTAGCCAAAAAGGTGTTTTTAAAAGTACTAATCAGGGGAAAAGTTGGTTTGCTATAGGACCAGAAGGTGAATATGTTCATTTTATTACAATACACCCTGTAAAGCATAATATAATTTATATTGGAACAAGCAAGGGGTTATTTAAAAGTTCTGATTCTGGGGAAAATTGGGTAAAGACCGGGTTAAAGTCTAAAACATCTGGAATATTCCCTTCAGTTAAATCTATAGTTATTAATCCAGCTGTTCCTCAAGTTATATATGTGGGAAGTAATTTAGGTATTTTCAAGAGTACCGATGGAGGAGAAACGTGGAAAGAGATGGAACCGAAAAAGATGATACTTCTTTGGTCCTCAAATGCTCTAACTATTGATTTTACAGGTCCTGTAATTATTTATTCTGCAGCAAATGGCTTTAAAGATAAACCAGGGGGTTTTGTGTGGAGTTGGACTGACTGAGAGATTCTTATTCTAAAAGGAGGTAAAAAACAATGTGGATTATTTTGGGAGGAATAGCAGCTATAATTTTAGGGGTATTAGGATTAATCAAATGGTGGTTATTATTTCTGAAAGCTTTAGCAGCCTTGGTGCCTTTTATTTTATTGATAGGTGGAATATTTGCGATAATAATAGGCATAAGTTCTATTAAAGAAAGAGCAGAAGAGAAAAGAGAAGAAGCTGCCGAGCAATCTACAGAAAGCGATAAATCCTAATCTAAAACAAGATAAACGGTATCTAAATTGATATATAAAATTAAAAGGATTTTTAGAAGTGAGCAAAGATTTTAAACCTAAAATAAAAAAGCCGAAGTTTAAGGAAGATTTAGAAATTGCTGTAACCATATTAATAATGATATCGGTTTTTTATGCGCTAACTTATTTAGGGGTAGATAAAATATTGAGTACGGCAATCGTAGCCTTATTGGGAATTTTTATGGAGATAGCCAGACAAGTTTTTTCTCAAGTCATATTTATCATTCAATCAATTCCCTATATAGGGCCGATTGTTGCCAAAGTAATAGTTTGGCCCTTCTTTATTACTATAAACGCAGTAGCTTATCTGGTTACTTTGACATTAATTAGAATTAAGGGGTATAAACAGGTAGCTAATGCCCGAGTGTTAACTACTGTTTTTCTTATCGGAATATTATTAGGATTTATCTTAGGCCGGGTTATTAAGATTATATAAATTAGTATCGAGTATCGAGTATTGCGTATCGCGTAAAATAGAAATAAAAAGACGTAGGGGCGTATTGCATACGCCCTGATAACGTGGAGCGTATAGAATATAGCGAAAAGCTAAAAGCGCAAAACATAAAAATATAACGCAAAATTTAAAATTAAAAGAAAAAGTTTTGAGTTTTGAATTATGGTTTTTCGCTTTTAGTTTTAAGTTTTTAGTTGTATAACGAGATTGCCACGCTCCGATAAATCGGAGCTCGCAATGACATAAAAAAAGACAAGATAGGTGGAAACACGTTATACTATCGACTAATTTAAATGGTAAACCAATTAGCTATTAAACTAATTTAATTGAAGGAGAAAATATGAACATCATAAAAAAGAAATTTGTTCTTGTGTTTTTTATTTCATTAATTTTATCAATTACCGTATTTAGTCTAAATGTATGTGCCAGCAATTCAGAAATAATCGGGTTTGATTACTGGTCAAAAGGATTTTATCAGGAAGCTTTTGACCAGTGGGCTGATTTTATCAGTAAAAAGCCAGATTCTCCGGAATCAGAAGTTTATTGGATTATGCTTGAAGAGGTTTTAGATAAAGTTGGGAGATATGATGAATTTATAACTCTTTCCCAAGAAATATTAGATAAAGACTCTAATAATAAAATTCTTAAAGCCTATGCCCAAGGACAGATAGTTCAGTCCTATATTAGAAAGAACAATATTCTTCAAGCAAGTCAAGAAGTTGAGAAATTAGGGATGGTCACTGATTGGCTGATAATTGGTCCTTTTGATAATACCGGTAAATCTGGTTTTAAAAAAGTTTACCCCCCCGAAGAAGAGATTGATTTACAAAAAACTTATAGTGGAAAAGATAGCCTTCAGATAGAATGGTTTAAACCTAAGAAAATTGCCCTTTCCGGTTTTATAAACCTTGATGCCTTCCTTTACCCCAATAATTGGTCAGTAGGTTATGCTTTAACTTATGTTTATTCACCCCGGGAGAAAGTTGCTATTTTTAAGATAGGAGCAGATGATGCGGTAAAAGTGTGGTTTAATGATGAAGTGGTAATAGAGCAGGATATTTACCGAAGAGCGGTAATTGACCAGGAAGCGGTGCCTGTTTGGCTGAGCGAGGGTTGGAATAAAATCTTAGTAAAGGTCTGCGAGAAAGAAGAAACCTGGGGATTTTATTTTAGAATAACTGATATCGACGGAGAGCTGATTGAAGGATTAAAATATAATACCGAATATAAAGAAATAACAAAGGCAGCAAAAGTAAAGCTAACCGAGGAAGAATTGAAAGGTAAAGAATATCTAAACGATGCTTTCACTTATTACCAAGAAGAAGTTATTAATAATCCTCAAGATTTGAAGTCACATCTTTTTTTAGGGTTGGTATTTCAGAAGAAAGGATTTTTGGATAAAGCAATAGAAGAATTTGAGAAAGCAGTTTCTGTAGATTCAAAGAATGCTTTAGCTCATTATCTTTTGGGCAATGGATATAGAAAAAAAGAAAAATTTGATGAAGGTCAGGAAAAAATCAAAGAAGCTCTAAAGAATAATCCTGATTTTATTCAAGCTATAATGCAAGTGGGGATAAACTATTACGAGAAGGGATTGTATAAAGAAGCTATTGAGGAATTTGAAAAGATATTAGAGGTGAACCCAGATTCTTTAGAGGCTAATCTGTATCTCTCTTGGGTCTACGAAAGGAAAGGTTGGAATTTAGAAGCAAGAAGAAAATTGGAAGAATTAGGGGAAACTAAACCCTATTATGCCCTGGTCCAGTATTCCTTAGGTGTTTCATACGAAAGAAAAGGGTGGTATGAGAAGGCTATTCAACAGTATAAAAAGGTATTAGATAGCGAGTATGACGATAGTTTGAGCCGGACAGGATTAAGTAGCTTATATTTTCAATTAGGAAAGTTTGAAGAGGGGATTGCTCTTTATAGGGAAGTTTTATCTTGGAAGCCCGATAACCCGGCAATTTATAAAAACATAGCCGATGGTTATATCAGGATGAGGGAAGAGATCCAGGCAATTGAAATTTTAGAAGAAGCAAAGGAAATATTCCCCTATAATTCCTCAATATATTCTCAATTAGGCTATCTCTATCATGAACAAGGAGAAGAGGAGAAGGCTATTGGGTTGTGGAGGCAAGCCCTGGAGATATCTCCTGAATTTCTTCATTTGAGAGATTATATTGATTTTATTTCTGAAAAAGAAGAAGTAGCCGAAGTAGATGCCCGAAAATTAATTGCTAAGGCTCCTTCAGCAGAAGAATATCCGGATGCGAGTGCCGCCATACTTTTAGATGAAACAAAGAGGATTATTCATTTAGACGGGACCTCTTCTACAACTTACCATAAGATAATTAAACTCTTTAATAGGAGAGGGATTGAAAAATTTGGAGAGGTATTCATAACTTACAATGCCTGGGGAGAAAGGATAACCATTAAGAAAGCCCGGACTTTTAAATTAGATGGGACTATAATAGATGCCACTTCTATAAAAGATATTTTCCCTTTAGAAGGGTATCGTCTATACTCCAATATTTCTCAAAAAGTAATTTCTATGCCTGCCCTGGAAGAAGGGGTAACCATTGAATATCAATACACTCTGGATGATTATAGCCGAGGTTTTATTGGTAAGAATTTCCAGGACACTTTCTATCTGCAAGATTTTGAACCTATTCAATTTTGTAGGTATATACTTACAGTACCTGAGGGGGTAGAATTTAAGACGGTTAATTTTAAAACTGATATTATTCCTGAAGTAAAAAAGGTAGATAATAAGACTGTTTATTCCTGGGAGGCCTATGATATTAGTCAGATTATCTATGAAAGTGATATGCCTCCTTTCCATAATATTGCACCTCGAATTACCATAAGCAGTTTTTCTTCCTGGGAAGAGATTACTTCCTGGTATTATGATATATCCCGAGAACAGAGCAAGGCTGATGCCGATATAAAGGCAAAAGTAGCCGAGCTAATTCAAGGAAAGGATACCGATGAAGAGAAGATTAGAGCTATATATCATTATGTAATCTCGGAAATAAGATATCTGGGATTAGAATTTGGTTTAAGTGGGCATATGCCTCATGAGGCAGCAGAGATATATAAATATAAATACGGTGATTGTAAAGATAAAGCGACCTTACTTATTGCTATGTTGAGAGAGGCAGATATAGAAGCTTATTATGTATTGCTTAGGACCAGGTATAGTGGAGAATTAGATCTTGACTTGCCCAGTTTTCAGTTTGACCATGCTATCGCCGCAGTCCCTTTAAACGGGGAGCTAATGTTTTTAGATGGAACTGCTGAGAACTATGTTTATGGTGATTTGCCGGCGATGGATCAGGATGCCTGGGCTATGGTTTTGATTGACGGAAAAGGAGAATTTAAGAAAATTCCTGTTCAGCCTGCTGAGGAAAATCAAAGAATAAGAGAAATAAAATTAGATTTAGCTGGGGATGGGTCGATTAAAGCGGAAGCCCTTATCTCTCAATCAGGTATTTTTGCATCTTATTATAGAAGCATCTTTAAAGATCTGGGAGAAATTAAGCGAGGAGAAGCAATTCAAAATTCTTTGAGTTCAAGTTGCCCTGGTTCTGTACTGGAGGAATTTAGCTTTTCCGATTTAGCCGATCTTAATGTGCCAGTGGAACAGAAATATAAATTCAGAGTCCCTTATTATGCTAAGAAGATTGGTAATAAACTTCAATTTAAACCTTCCATTATTGAAAGAGTAGAATCAACGAGTATGGTGGCAAAAGAGGAACGAAGATTCCCCATGTATTTTTACGATCAATACTGCACTCAAAATGTAATAGAAATCAATATTCCAGAAGGATATAAGGCAGAGAGAATTCCAGATGATGTTGATTTAGCTTTCCCTTTTGGTTCTTATAGAGCAAAATATTCGGTGGAAGATAATACTATAAGATATGAAAGATATTATAAATTTAATACCTTTGAAATATCTAAAGAAAATTATCCTTCCTTTAAGGAATTTATAGAACGAATTGCTAAGGAAGATGCCCAAGAGATAGTTTTGATACAATGAGCAAAATCGGAAAAATAAAAGTTGACAAAATTACTCATATATAATATAATTTTTTCGTGTCTTAAATTAGTTAATTGGATTGATAATTTGTAAGTAGGAGGGAAATAGTTTTATGAAAAGGATTTATATGGATCATGCGGCAACTACCTCTACTGATGTAGAAGTAGTTAAAGCAATGGAACCCTATTTCTCTTTAAAATATGGAAATCCTAATAGTATTCATTCCTTTGGGCAGGAAGCAAGAGAAGCAGTAGAAGAAGCGAGAGAAAAGATAGCTCATTTAATCGGAGCAAATCCTTCAGAAATTGTTTTCACCGCTGGAGGGACAGAGGCAGACAATTATGCTATAAAAGGAATAGCCTGGGCTAATCAGAAAAAAGGGAATCATATTATTACTTCGAAGATAGAGCACCATGCTGTACTGCATTCCTGTCAATTTTTAGAGAAACAAGGGTTTAGGGTTACTTATTTACCGGTTGATAAATATGGTCTAATAGACCCTGAAGATGTGAAAAAAGCGATTACCGATAAGACGATACTGGTAACCATTATGCATGCTAATAACGAGATTGGCACTATTGAGCCGATTAAAGAAATCAGTAAAGTAGTAAAAAAAGCAGGAGTATATTTTCACATTGATTCAGTACAAACTGTCGGGCATATTCCTATAGATGTCAATGATTTAGGAGTAGATATGTTATCGATGTCCGGACATAAATTTTACGGTCCTAATGGTGTAGGAGCGCTGTACTTAAGGAAGGGGACCAGGATAGTCAATTTAATAGACGGCGGTGCTCAGGAAAAAAATAGAAGAGCCGGTACAGAGAATGTGGCGGGAATAGTTGGGTTGGGCAAAGCTGCCGAGCTGGCAGAAGAAAGGCTGACTCAAGGCAAAGAGAAGAAGATTGTAAGATTAAGAGATAAGTTGATTAAAGGGATTATAGACAAAATAGAAAATGTTCGTTTAAACGGCCATCCTACAAAAAGGCTGCCAGGAAATGCTAACTTTTGCTTTGAATTTATTGAAGGTGAGTCGATGTTGTTAAGTTTAGATATGGAAGGTGTTGCTGCTTCCAGCGGTTCAGCATGTACTTCTGGTTCCTTAACAGCATCACATATATTATTGGCTATCGGACTTCCTCCGGAGATAGCCCATGGTTCTTTAAGATTAACTTTAGGGAAAGATAATACAGAGGAAGAAATAGATTATGTGATAGATATATTGCCGGGGATTATTGAGAAATTAAGAGCCCTCTCTCCCTTTAAGGGTAATTGGGAAGGACTGAATTAGTATATAGTATCGAGTATCGAGTATATAGTGAAGAAAGGAAAAGATAAAATTCAAGATGTGGGTTATAAATGTGGGGAAGAAATGCGAAAAATAGTACTTAGTCGTTAGTAGGGGCAGACCTTGTGTCTGCCCGTGATAATTAATTTGTAGGGGCTCGATGAATCGAGCCCGCTAATCGTAAGATCAGAATTAAGAAGGAGAATTGCTGCATGGGTATGTATAGTGATAAAGTAATGGAACATTTTAAAAATCCTCATAATGTAGGAGAGATTAAAGATGCTGACGGTATAGGAGAGGTGGGTAATCCTATTTGTGGGGATATTATGAAAATTTATATAAAAGTAAAAGATGGTAAGATAATAGATTGTAAATTTAAAACTTTTGGGTGCGGAGCAGCTATTGCTACCAGCAGTATGATTACCGAGATGGTCAAGGGAAAAGGTATTGATGAGGCCTTAAAAATTTCTAACAAAGCTGTTGCTGAGGCCTTAGGCGGACTTCCACCCATTAAAATGCATTGTTCTAATTTAGCAGCTGATGGTTTATCTAAAGCCATCGAAGATTATAAACAAAAGTCCAAAAAAAAATAATTATATGAGTGCAACTCAAAAAAATACAATAGTAATGTAGCATCACGGCGTTGCCGTGATGAATAAAGAAAATGATATAAATATCACTAAAAAATCAAAATTTGTTATAAGGGGTTTCTCAGTTTATGACAACATTAAGTGTGAGTGAAGTTTCTTTAATGGCAGCTTTTGTAGCCGGCCTTTTCTCATTTGTTTCTCCCTGTGTTTTACCCTTAGTACCGGGGTATATCTCCTTTGTTTCAGGGATATCTTTAGAGGATATAGAAAAAGGGGAAAAACAAAATAAGAATACCATAATTATAAGTTCTTTATTTTTTGTTCTCGGGTTTTCTTTAATATTTATTCTTTTAGGAGCTACCGCTACTTTTTTAGGTAGTTTTTTATTAGAAAAGGCCTTTATTTTAAAGAAAATAGGGGGAATTATAATTATAATTTTCGGGATACATATGTCAGGTCTGTATAGAATAAAATTTTTAGATTATGAAAAAAGGGTTTATAGTAAGACTAGACCAGTTAACATTATAGTAGGTCCCTTTTTAATGGGACTGGCTTTTGCTTTTGGCTGGACTCCCTGTGTGGGACCTATTTTGGCTGGAATATTAATCTATGCTGGGACTCAGGAAACAGTTTATCAGGGAATTTTATTGCTTACCATTTATTCAGCCGGCTTAGGGATCCCTTTTTTATTGACTGCCCTGGCTATCAATAAATTTTATTCATTTTCCAGTAAAATTAAAAAGCACTTTAAAACTATTGAGTTAGTTGGAGGAGTATTACTGATACTGATCGGCGGTTTAATCCTTACTGATAATTTTCAGAGGATAGTAACTTATTTTATTAAGTAAAAAATAATTGTCTTTGAAAATTAAATTATGTAAAATTTACAAAGTGATAAAAAAATAAATTTAAATAAAAATTGAAGAGGTTTGAAGTAAAAATGAAGATTTTTTCCACAAAAAGAGATAAAATAATGGTTTTAGTAATTCTATTAGTAATAATATTTTTTTTCGGACTAAAATCATATTTTAAAATAGACGAACAGAATGCAGAGGCAGTAGAGGAGACCAAGCCATTAGCTCTTAACTGGTTATCTTATAATGAGGGATTAACATTAGCGCAAAAAGAGGATAAATATGTTTTGATTTATTTTTATACTGATGGATGTAGTTGGTGTAAGAAGATGGAGAAAGAAACATTCTCTGATGAAGAAGTAAAAAAGATACTCTCCGATAAATTTGTAGCTGTTAAAATAAATGCGAGATCAGTAAACAAAGTAATAGAAAACGGGAAAGAGATTTCTGAAAGAGAATTGGCTAAATTATATCAGGTTTCTGGTTATCCTACTACCTGGTTTTTAGAAAGTAATCATAGCCGTGTAGCTCCTTTACCGGGATATGTAACTACCGAACAATTTATTCCAGTATTAAATTACATCGGTGAAGGATGGTATAAAAGTATTTCTTTTAAAGAATATTTGGAAAAAATATAATTGATTGATTATTGATTAAAGATAGTTTTAGTCAATATTAAAGGTCAAGGAATTGTAATACTTTTTATAATTTACCTTGATCTTTTTTGTAAGTAAAATAAGAATAACAAGAAGAAAAATAGTTGGATTGGATAATGATTAATATAAAAGATGAAATTAATAATATAATAGAAG
>JAHJOY010000237.1 GCA_018819665.1 bacterium | reverse complement strand
GATTCGGTTATAGGTATTGCTTCTAACGGGCTGCACAGTAATGGTTTTTCCCTGGTTAGGAAAGTTTTGTTGGAAGATAAAAAATATGAACTTGAGGAGAAATTAACTACCCTGGAAAGATCTTTAGGAAAAGAATTGCTTCGGCCAACCAGGATTTATGTTCAGCCAGTCTTATACCTGTTGGAAAAATATAAAATTTTAGGAATAGCCCATATTACCGGAGGAGGATTATTAGAGAATATTCCCCGTATTTTACCTTCAGGAGTTTCTGTAGAAATAGATCAAAATAACTGGCCCAAACCCCCTATCTTTTCTTTAGTTCAGGAAGAAGGGGAAATTTCTGATGAGGAAATGTATCGTACCTTTAATATGGGTATTGGTATGGCTTTAATAGTTAGACCGGATAAAACCGAAAAGATAATTGGTGAACTCAAACAGATGAATTTCCCTTCCTATCTTATTGGTAAAATAGTAAAAGGAAATAAACAAGTAATAATTTGCTAATGTAACATTTTGTGCCTGGCACAAAATGTTACATTAAGGAGAAAGATGATGGTAAACATTGGAGTGTTGGCTTCGGGCAGAGGGACTAATTTGCAAGCAATAATCGAGGCTGTTGAAGAGGGAAGAATTGAAGGAGAGATTAGTATTGTAGTTAGTGATAATCCTGATGCTTATGCACTTAAAAGAGGTAAACAATATAATATTGATACTCAATATATTGATTTCAAGGAATTTAAGAGTAGAGAAGATTACGATAAGAAAGTTGTTGAATGTTTAAAAGAAAAAGAGGTTGAGCTGGTAGTTTTAGCCGGATATATGAGAATCTTAACCCCTCATTTTATCAAGACTTATAAGAATAAGATAATGAATATCCATCCTGCCTTACTCCCTTCTTTCCCGGGGTTGCATGCTCAGAGGCAAGCCATAGGATACGGAGTAAAAGTTTCCGGTTGTACGGTCCACTTTGTTGATGAGGGAATGGATTCTGGTCCTATTATTTTACAGCAGGCAGTAGAGGTAAAAGATGATGATTCCGAAGAATCTTTAGCGGAAAGAATTTTGCGAGAAGAACACCAAATTTTTCCTCAGGCAATTCAGTTATTTTCTCAGGGAAGATTAATTATTAAGGGAAGAAAAGTTTTTATAAAAGAGGTAAATTTGAGATGAAAGTTTTGCTAATCGGTAGTGGAGGAAGAGAGCATACTCTAGTATGGAAAATTATCCAAAGTCCGAAAGTTTCTCAAATTTATTGTGCTCCGAGTAATGCAGGAATTTCTCAGCTTGCCCGGTGTGTAGATATTGATGCAAACAACATAGATAAGTTAGCTGATTTTGCTCAAAAAGAAAATATTGATTTAACAGTAGTTGGACCGGAATTGCCTTTATCAAAAGGTATTGTAAATGAATTTAATAAACAGGGTTTAAGGATATTCGGTCCGAGTAAAGAGGCTACCGAGATTGAATCAAGTAAAGTCTTTTCCAAGCATTTAATGAAAAAGTATAATATCCCTACAGCTAATTACGAGGTTTTTCAAAATAGTGAAGAGGCATTCGATTATATAAAACAACAGACTTTTCCTTTAGTAATAAAGGCAGATGGATTGGCTGCCGGCAAAGGAGTATTTATTGTAAAAAATCTCGATCAGGCTGGAGATGCTTTAAATACACTGATGAAGAAAAAAACATTTGGAGAAGCGGGTAGGCAGATAGTAATAGAAGAATTTTTAGAGGGGGAAGAAGTATCAATTTTGGCATTTAGTGATGGTAAAACTGTAGTGCCCATGGTTTCCTCTCAGGATCATAAGAAGATATTTGATAATGACCAGGGACCTAATACTGGGGGGATGGGGGCTTATTCTCCGGTCCTCTTTTATCTTAATGAATTTAAAAAGACCGTTTTAGAAGAGATTTTAAAACCTACCGTAAAAGGTTTACAAAGCGAGGGGAAAGAATACAAAGGAGTACTTTATGCCGGATTGATATTAACCAAAGAAGGACCTAAGGTCTTAGAGTTTAATGCTCGTTTTGGTGATCCAGAAACTCAAGTCGTATTGCCGAGATTAAAAACAGATTTAGTAGATATACTAAATGCAGTAATTGATGGGTCTCTTCATAAAATAAATATCGAATGGAAGAATAATTCTGCAGTATGTGTGGTGGTCGCTTCCGGTGGATACCCGGGTAGATACCAGAAAGATAAAGCTATTAACGGTTTGGAAAGATTGGAAAAGATGAAAGATATAATAGCCTTTCATGCTGGCACCAAATTTCAAGATGGGAAAATTGTTACTTCAGGAGGAAGAGTCCTGGGGATAACTGCCTGGGGTGATACTATCTCTAAAGCCAAAGAGAAGGCTTATGAGGGTGTAGAAAAAATTTATTTTGAGGATATGTATTACCGAAAAGATATTTCCGCCAAAGCTATAAAATAGAAAATTTTGGTAGGACAGGCGTCTCGCCTGTCTTCTAAAGATAGATAAAGGAGGGAAGATATAATGACTAAAATAAAACGTGCTTTAATAAGTGTTTCTGATAAAGAAGGCATTGTTGATTTTGCCAAGGGATTAGAAGAGTTGGGTATTGAAATAATATCTACCGGAGGAACAGCCAAACTATTAATAGAAGCTGGAGTAAAGGTAAAATTAATTTCTGAGGTAACCAATTTTCCGGAGATGTTAGATGGCAGAGTCAAGACTCTTCATCCTTTAATTTTTGGAGGGATATTAGCTAAAAGCGATAATCCTATTCATCAAAAACAATTGGCAGCTCAACAGATAGAATCAATAGGGCTGGTAGTGGT
>JAHJOY010000236.1 GCA_018819665.1 bacterium | reverse complement strand
GTATAGCGTGTAGGGGCTCAATGAATTGAGCCCACTATAAGAAAAATTAGCAAAACAATCCGGGTTGGATAAATCTCAACCCATATCACTCATTGCGGGTAGACACAAGGTCTGCCCCTACATATTATACATTACTATTTTCTTCACGCGATATTCGAAATGATTTTATTTTGACTTCTGTATTCTGGCTACTGGTTTCTGTTTCTTTCATTCTTCACTATATACTACATACTATATACTACATACTGATTATCCTATATGCTAAACGTTACCCGCTCTACGCTATACGTAATACTCGATACGAGACAATAAGATATTATTAAAAATCAAAAGGTTAAAAAGTTTAACTATCAAATAATCAGTTCTGATATAAAACTTTTTAACCTTTTTTCATTTGTTCTTCAATTATTCTACAAATTCAATTACAGCTAAAGATACGGCATCGCCTTTGCGAAATCCAGTTTTCACAATACGTGTGTAGCCACCATTTCTCTCTAAATACTTTGGACTAATTTCTTCAAATAATACTTTAGAAGCTTTTTTATTTCTTATTACTTTTTGTACCTCTCTCTGGGCTTGCAAATTATTATTTTTAGCTATGGTTACTAACTTTTCCACATGTTTTCGGACTTCTTTTGCTTTAGTGTATGTGGTCTCAATCTTTTTATGAGTTATGAGTGAAATAGATAAATTAGCTAACAAAGAGCTTCTATGACTACTACTGCGACCTAATTTTCCTTTTAATTTCTTGTGCCTCATCCTAAAAATCCTCCTGGTGCATTTTTTCACCTAAAACAAATCCATACTTAGTTATTTTCTCTTTTATTTCATCTAAAGATTTCTTTCCTAAATTCTTTATCTTTATAACCTCAATCGGAGAGTAGTTAACTAAATCTCTCAATGTATTTACATTGGATTTTTTTAGGCAATTATACGAGCGAACTGAAAAATCTAGTTCTTCAATGGTTTTATTTAAGATTTTTTCTTTTTCGCTCTTTTCTTTTTCTTCTCTTGAAATAAGTTCGCCCTCTAATTCAACAACTTCGGGAGAAAACTTAGTAAATATCTTTAAATATTTAATCAATATATTTGCTGATTTACTCAAAGCTTCATCGGGCAAAATGCTTTTATTAGTAAATATTTCCAAAGTTAATTTTTCGTAATTAGAAAATTGACTCAGACTGGCAGTTTCCACATCATAGCGTACCTTAATAATAGGTGAAAAAAAAGAATCAATAAAGATGGTATCTACTGATTGATCCGATTTTTTATTTTTTTCAGCGAGCAAGTAACCCATTCCTTTTTCAACTACTATCTCCATATCTAGTTTGGCGTTGCCACTTAAAGTAGCTATCTTTAAATCAGGATTAAGTATTTCTACATTAATATTGGGGGTTATATCTGCTGCAGTCACTGTTTTTTTAGCTTTTGCCTTTAATTTTAAAATCTGTGGTTCATCGGCAAATATTTTAACTACTAATTCTTTAATATTTAAAATTATTTCGATTACATCTTCTTTGACTCCTGGAATAGTATCAAATTCATGGGTAATTCCTTCAATCCTAATAGCAGTTGCAGCCGCTCCCCACATAGAAGATAATAATGTTCTTCTAAGAGAATTGCCTAAAGTAACACCATAACCTTTTTCTAATGGTTCTATGATAAACTTGCCATAATTATCTGATAAATCTTCCACTTTAATTTTTATATTATTAATATCCATCACCTTCAATGCTCTCCTTCTTTAGGTATAGGAAACCCAAAAATATTAACGAGAATAATACTCAACTACCAATTTTTCCTCTATCGGTAAATTTAATTCTTCTTTAGAAGGAAATTTTATTATCTTTCCTTTTAAGTTCTCAAAATCAAACTCTAACCAAGAGGGAATACTGACCTCTATCTTCCCTTCTTTAATTTCTTTAATATTTTCGATATTTCCGCTCTTTTCTTTGATCTCAACCACATCATTGATATCAACCTGATAAGAGGGTATATTCACTTTTTTTCCATTAACTAGTATATGTGAATGCAGGACCAATTGTCGGGCGTGGGCTCTTGATTTAGTTATACCAAATCGATAAACTATATTATCCAATCTCCTCTCTAGTAATTCCAAGAAATTTTCTCCAGTAACGCCTTTTTTCTTTTCAGCTTTTTCAAAAAGATTTTTGAATTGCTTTTCCAACAATCCATAATACTTTCTAAGTTTCTGTTTTTCTCTTAATCTTACGCCATAGGTAGATAATTTTCTTATCCTTGTCATTTTTGCATTTTTACCGGGTAACGAAGCACCTTTTTCTATTGGGCATTTATCAGAATAACACCTATCTCCTTTTAAAAATAACTTCACTGTTTCTCTGCGGCACAATTTACATACCGCCCCTGTATATCTTGCCATATATAATAAAAACCTCCCCACTTTCTTAAAACTTTATAATAGAAAATTTTAATTTAAATTAGTTAACTGGTTTAATAGTTAACTAATTAGCTAGTTTAATACTAATAATTCATTTACTAATTAACCACTAACTAGCTAACTAATTTATCTTGCATTTTATATTTGAAACTAACGACTAATCTGTCTTGTATTTTGTATTTCCCTTACACTTATTACTCGCACCTATACGCTAAACGCTGTACGCTATACGCTAGGTTCATTCACTAACGACTAATTTATATCCTTCTTTGTTTTGGGGGCCTGCAACCGTTATGTGGAATTGGGGTAACATCCTTAATCATATTAACTTTTAAGCCTACTGCTTGTAAAGATCTAATTGCTGTTTCTCGCCCTGGACCAGGGCCTTTTACCAATACGTCCACTTCTTTTAATCCTTGATCCATAGCTTTTTTAGCCACCGTTTCAGCGGTCATTTGAGCAGCAAAAGATGTACTTTTCTTACTTCCTTTATAACCCATACTCCCCGCACTAGACCAAGCAATTACATTTCCCTCTCCATCTGTAATGGTAACTATAGTATTGTTAAAAGTAGATTGGATGTGAACTACCCCTAAAACTATATTCCTTTTTATTTTCTTCTTTGTTTTCTTTATTTTTTTCTTATTAGCCAATTAAACTCTCCTTTCAGTATCTTTAGATATTACATACTTTTCTTTTTTCTTGCTCCTACTGTTTTCCTGGGCCCTTTCCTGGTTCTCGCATTAGTTTTAGTTCTTTGACCCCTCACCGTCAATCCCTTTCGATGTCTTAGACCTCTATATGAACCTATATCCATAAGCCTTTTTATAGAGGTGGTAACTTCACTTCTACATTCTCCTTCTACTTTATAATTTTTATCAATAATTCCCTTTATCTTATTTATCTCTTCTTCGGTTAGATCTTTTGCCCTGGTATCCAAATTAACTTTTGATTCCTTTAATATGGAACGAGCGCTGGTAATACCAATTCCATAGATATAAGTTAAAGCATATTCTATTCTCTTATTTCTAGGTAAATCTACTCCGGCTATTCTGGCCATATCTTAATATATCCTCCTTTAAAATTATTTCCCCTGTCTCTGTTTGTGCTTTGGATTATTACAAATTACTCTTATTTTACCTTTTCTTTTTATTATTTTGCATTTTGCACACATTTTTTTGACTGATGACCTTACTTTCATTTATTTCCTTCCTCCATGAATAGTATTGCGTATTGCTGCGTTAAGAAAATCAGAATTCAAAACTCAAAACTATGTATATAAACTATTGTTTTTAATGTAGGGGTCGAGTTTATTCGACCCGAGTTTTGTGAGCTTGATAAATCAAGCCCCTACACTAAATTTTTATACTCTCTATGGTTTTGCCATTTTTTTTATGGGCGTATGCAATACGCCCCTACTTCCTATCCGCTGTACGCTATACGCTAAATCACGAGATACGATTCACGCAATACGCAATACGCGATACGAGATACGTGTTTATTACAATCTATATACAATTCTACCTTGGGTCAAATCATAAGGTGACATTTCAACTTTCACTCTGTCTCCAGGTAATATTCTAATAAAATGCATCCTGATTTTACCTGAAATGTGGGCTAATATTTCGCAACCATTTTCCAGTTCAACCCGAAAAGTAGCATTTGGCAAGGACTGAATTACTTTGCCTTGCATTTCTATGCACTTTTCTTTTACCATCAATTATTCCTCCGCCTAAATTCTTTTTACTCAAACTATTTGTAAACTGCTAATTTATTTAAAGATTAGTTAATATTTCGTTACCATCTGCAGTTATGGCTATAGAATGTTCAAAATGTGCTGACCAGCTTCCGTCTTCTGTCACAACTGTCCATCCATTATTACAAAGTCTTGTTTTATAACCGCCCATATTTACCATAGGTTCAAGTGCTAACACCATCCCCTCTTCCAACCTTAAACCAGTATGAGAAACACCATAATTAGGTATTTGTGGTTCTTCGTGCAAATAACAACCCACTCCGTGGCCTACATATTCTCTTACTACAGAAAAATGTGATTTTTCTACTGTTTCCTGGATGACAAAAGAAATATCACCTAATCTGTTACCTATAATGGCTTTTTCTATACCTTTAAACAAAGATTTTTTGGTTACTTCTAAAAGTTTTTGTTCTTTTGGTCCTATTCTTCCTACGGGAACTGTAATCGCAGTATCTCCATAGTAACCTTCTAAATTTGTTCCAATATCTATACTTACAATATCCCCTTCTCTTAATCTTCTCTTTCCAGGAATACCGTGAACTACTTCTTCATTTATAGAAACACATATGGAATGCTGGAATTTATTTTTTTCTATTCCATAACCTTTAAATGCAGGTTTTGCTCCATGTTTTATTATATAATCCTCAGCAATCCTATCCAACTCAAAAGTAGTAATTCCCTCTTTTATATTTTCTAATATTTTATTTAAGGTGTTTGCTGCTAATTTGCAACTCTTTCTTATGCATTTAATTTCTTCGGGAGACTTTAAAATTACCATTAATCTATTTATGTATTCCTCGTAAAACTTTCTTGATCGCTAAAAAAGCATTCTCACTTAAATTAGCATCTATCACTTTCAGTAATTTTTTTTCTTTATAATATTTTTTTAAAGGTATAGTTTGTTTAGCAAACACTTTCAATCTATTCTTTATGGTCTCTTCTTTATCATCCTCTCGTTGATACAACTCTCCACTGCAAATATCACAGGTATTATCTTTTTTAGGAGGATTAAATGACAAATTATAATTAGTGCTGCATTTTTTACACACTCTACGGTTAGATAACCTTTGTATTATTTCAGAAAAAGGTATCTCAAAGTAAAATACATAATCAACATATTCATTGAGCTCTTTATTTAATTTCTCTAATGAATTCGCCTGTTCAATATTTCGGGGAAAGCCATCAAAGATATAACCATTTTTACAATCTTCCTGCTTTATTCGCTCTTTTATTATTTCCAGAATAAGATGGTCAGGCACTAAACCTCCTTTTCTTATAATATTCTCAACTTCTATGTCCAGCTTATTCTTTTTATCTACTGCTTCTCTTAAGATTACTCCTGTTGAAATTATCGGAATATTGAATTCTCCCTGCAGCCTTTTTGCTACCGTTCCTTTTCCTCCACCTGGAGGACCTAACAAGATTAACCTCATAACTTTCCCTTTCTTTTTAAGTCAACAATCCGCTTTAGTTAGTCGTTAGTGAATAGTAATTCGTATTGCGTATTGCGTATCGAGTATCGCGTTAAGAAAACCAGAATTCAGGAATAAGGGCACGATATATTGTGACCAAAGTAGGACAGGCGTCTCGCCTGTCTATTAGTTAATAGTTTTCGGTTTTCGGTTTACAGTTCATCAAAAGGGTGCATGATAATATAACTCTTACGGACTTTGAGCTTTCTATAAACTTGTAACTCTAAACCTGAAACCTACACCTTATTACTTATTACTGTATTTTATACGAGATACGAAATACGAACTTGGCTCCTGGCTTCTATTTTCTTTGCGATATACGAGATACTAGATACGAGATACGAATTAAGTAACTAACTAACACATCAAATTAGTTTATAAAAACTATTTCTTAATAAATCCTTCATAATGCCTCATTAACATGTGTGATTCTATTTGTTGAACAGTTTCTAAAGCTACTCCTACCATAATTAACAAAGATGTTCCTCCGAAATTGAAAGTAGTAATACCAGTAATTTTTATTAGAATATTGGGTAGGATAGCAATTAGGGCCAAAAACAATGCACCACTTAGTGTAATTCGAGTCATTATATGATCAATGTAGACAGTAGTATTTTTCCCTGGTCTTATTCCGGGGATAAAACCTCCATATTTTTTCATATTGTCCGCCATATTGGCAGGATTAAAGGTAATTGCTGTATAAAAGAAAGTAAATACTATAATTAATGTAGTATACAAAATTAGATATAATGGCTGCCCCGGTGAAAGAGCATCAGCCATACTTTTCATAAAAGCAATATTTTGAAAAAATTGTGCAATAGTAGCTGGAAAAAGTAATATTGCTGAGGCAAATATTATCGGAATAACTCCAGCTTGATTTACACGTAAGGGAATATGTGTTCCTTGTCCACCATACATTCTACGTCCGATTACTCTTTTTGCGTATTGAACCGGTATTCTTCTCTGACCTTTTTGAATAGCAATAACTCCTCCAATAACAACTATAAAAACTACAATTAAAGTTATTATTGGTAAAATTCCAATTTCTCCAACTCGCAAAAGTTTACCGGTTTGCACAAGCTCGGAAGGAATTCTGGCAATAATTCCACCAAAAATAATTATAGAAATACCATTGCCAATACCAAAATCAGTAATCTGTTCACCTAACCACATTAAAAAACAGGTTCCGGCTGTAAGGGTAATTAACAATAAAAATCTGAAACCAAATCCTGAAATCATTAATACACCCATATTTTGCAGCCAAACACTTATTCCGAAAGCCTGGATAATAGCTAAAAATACTGTTGCATAACGAGTAATTTTAGTTATTTTGGCCCTGCCTTCTTCCCCTTCTTTAGCCCATTGTTCTAAAATGGGAACTACAGATTGCAAAAGACTCATAATAATAGATGCATTAATATAGGGCATTATTCCTAATGCAAAAATTGAAAACCGACTTAATGCTCCTCCAGCAAAAAGATCAAAAAACCCTAATATTCCTCCTTGAGCAAACAAATTAGCCATAGCTTCTTTATCTATACCTGGTAAAGGTAGGTGACTCCCCAGTCTAACCACAACTAACATTCCTAAGGTAAAAAGTAATCTTCTCTTTAAATCTGGAATTTTAAATAAATTACGTAAAGTGTCTAACAATTATACCACCTCTATCTTCCCACCAACTGATTCAATCTCGCTTATCGCTTTCTGGCTAAATTTATTTGCTTTTATAGTTAATTTCTTATTTAAGCTACCTTTAGCTAATATTTTTACTCCATGCCTTACTTTTTTTATAATTCCCTTATTAACTAATTCTTTCTGGGTAACTACATCACCATCTTTAAATATATTTAGTCGTCCAATATTTACGATACTATAATTTTTTTTGAATATACTGGTAAAGCCCCTTTTGGGAACTCTTCTATAGAGAGGCATCTGACCGCCTTCGAAACCCGGTCTGACTCCACCACCCGAACGAGAATTTTGCCCCTTTGACCCTCGGCAGGAAGTAAAACCATGACCTGAGCCACAACCTCTCCCTAATATTTTGCGTTTTTTAACTGATTTAGGAGCCGGGCATAAATTATTTAATTTCATTACTTATTACCTCCCTTGGTTGTAATCGTTGGCTATACATTTCCACCACACTTTTTCCTCTTAATTTTGCTACATTTTTAGCGTCCTTTAAACTTACAAGAGCATCCATAGTAGCTTTGGCAATATTCAAATTATTATCACTTCCTAAGGACTTAGTTAAAATATTTTGATATCCTGCTGCTTCTAATATCGCTCGAACAGCACCACCAGCAATAACTCCGGTTCCAAGAGAGGCTGGTTTCATAAAAACCTTAGCAGCTCCATATTTTCCTATAATTGTATAAGGGATAGTTCCTTTTTTTATTCTTACTTTTATCAAACCCTTCTTTGCCTTTACCACCCCTTTTTTAATTGCCTCAGAAACGTCTTTGGCTTTTCCATAGCCTATACCTACTATCCCTTCACCATTCCCCACTACTACCATAGCAGAAAAGCCAAATCTCCTTCCACCTTTTACAACTTTACTTACTCTATTTACAAAAACAACTGTCTCGTTTAACTCTAAACCTTCAGGGTCTATTTTTAGCACTAATCCACCTCCTCTCCCATTTTTTCTTAATATAACTTCTGGTTCTTAATTTTTTTTGCTAAATTTATCTTATTTCTGAATTTATATTAAATATCTTTTTTAGATTAAAAAACTATCTTTCCTTTTCTAGTATTCTCTGCTACAGCCTTTACTCTGCCATGATAGAGGTAACCTCCTCGATCGAATACTACTTTTTTTATGCCCTTTTCCTCTAACTTTTTGGCTAACAAGCTGCCAAGCATTTCAGCAGCCTTTATGTTCCCCTGATATTTTTCTTTTCCCTTTATTTCTGGGTCAAGTGTAGATAGAGAAACTAAAGTTATTCCTTTCCTATCATCAATTACCTGCGCATATATATGCTTTAAGCTCCTAAAAATACATAATCGTGGCCTCTCACTACTACCGGATATATTTTTACGTACTCTTTTATGTCTTTTCATCCTAGCTAATCTTTTATTTATTTCAGTCAATATTAGCACTCCTTTCCTACAAATTATCTAAAGTGTTGTCTCGATTATTTTGCGCCAGTTTTACCTATTTTTCTTCTCACTACTTCATCAACATATCTTATTCCTTTTCCTTTATAAGGTTCTGGTTTCCGCAATAATCTTATTTTAGCTGCAGTTTCACCTACTAGCTGTTTATCGATACCTTTTACTTTAATTATCTTCTGTTTTTCCACTTCAAATTCAATTCCTTTTGGTGGGTCAACATTTATGGGGTGAGAATAACCTATCTGAATAACCATTTTCCCACCATCAAGAGCAGCTCGGTAGCCTACTCCCTGTATTTCCAAGGTTTTTTCAAAACCTGAAAACACACCTTCAATCATATTATTTATCAAACTTCTACTCAATCCATGTAAAGATCTGTGAAATCTATCATCTGAAGGCCTGGAAACATAAATCTTGTTCTCTTCTACCTTTACCTGAATATCTGGATGAATGTTTATCTCTAAAGCACCTCTTTCTCCGGATACCTTTATCTTATTATTATTTAATTCAACTTTAACTCCTTTAGGAATAGTTATCGGCATCTTCCCTATCCTTGACATATAAAACCTCCCATTTTCGTATTGCGTATCGCGTATATTGTATATCGTATATCGTATATCGTATAGAATAAATCATTTATCAAGCTAAAAGCTTAAAACGAAAAACTAAAAACCATAATTTAAAATTAAAACTATTTTCGTATAAAGCATTACTTTTAATGTAGGGGTCGAATTTATTCGACCCGATATTTCACGGGCTCGATTCACCGAGCACCTACTTCTTTCTCTCTTTTATTTACTATACACTATATACGATATACGAATAGTGCTTATTGTCTTCTCTTTTCTTCACGATATACGATATACGATATACGATATACGGATATGCTAATTTACATTTACCAAATATAACAAATTACTTCTCCACCAAGATGACGCTGTAGAGCCTCTTTACCAGTCATTATACCCTTAGAGGTAGAAATTATAGCGATCCCGAGACCACCCAATACTTCTGGTACCTCATCTTTTTTTGCATAGACTCTCAATCCAGGCTTACTAATTCTTTTAAGATTATTAATGGTCTTTTCTTTATTAATATATTTTAAATAGATGGTCAATTGACCTTGTTTATTATCCTCTCTATATTTATAGTCTCTAATAAAACCTTCGTCTTTTAATATACGAGTAACTTCTAATTTTAACTTTGATGATGGTACAATTAAAGAATCATGCCGCACCTTGTTGGCATTTCTAATTCTAGTTAGCATATCAGCAACAGGATCCGTTACAACACTCATATATAATATCCTCCTCTCTTTTAAATCCAACTCATTATAATAGACTTCGTTAAATATATCTTTTACCAGCTTGATTTAGTTATTCCTGGCAATTCTCCTCTGTGGGCCATTTTTCTAAAACATATTCTGCATATACCAAATTTTCGCATATAGCCTCGAGGTCTTCCGCAAATATTGCAACGAAAATATTTCCTTACTTTATATCTGGGTTCTTTTTTAGCTTTTACTATTAGGGATGTTTTGGCCACACTATTTCCTCCTTTTTAGTACATAATATGACTTACTTATTTCTCATAACTCGTATCTCAAATTATAGAGAGTACTCTTATTTTTATACAATTGCTTATATTATTTATTCTGTAAAGGGCGTATGCAATACGCTCCCTCTTTTTTCTCTCTTTTATTTTCTTTACTATATACTACATACGATATACGAAATACGAGATACGCGATACGAAATATACACTATTTTTTAAAAGGAACACCCATTAATTCTAAAAGGGCTTTCCCTTCTTCATCATTTAAGGCACTTGTTACAATAGTAATATTCATTCCTAAAGTATTGGTTACCTGATCAAAATCTATCTCGGGAAAAATTAACTGTTCTTTTACACCTACAGTATAATTCCCTCTTCCATCAAAAGAATCTGAAGGAATACCTCTAAAATCTCGAATTCTGGCGATAGCTATATTAATAAATTTATCTAAGAATTCATACATTCTATCACTCCGTAAGGTAACTTTGCAACCTACTGGCATATCCTTTCTAATTCCAAAGTTAGATATAGATTTTTTTACCCGAGTAATAATAGGCTTCTGTCCGCTAATAACAGCTAATTCCTTTACTGCTTCATCCATAATTTTTGAATCTTTTGTAGCTCTTCCTAACCCGATATTAATTATTGTTTTCTGCAATCTGGGAACAGCCATCACGCTTTTATATTTAAATTTTTTCATCATCTCTGGTACAACTTGTTTCAAATATTTATCTTTCAATCGGGGCATAGTTCAACCTCCTAAACCTTATCTATTATTTCTCTGCATTTTTTACACACTCTCACTCTTTTGCCCTCTTTAATTTTCTCTCTTCTAATGGCAGTAGGTTTATTACATTTGTTGCAAATTAATCTGATGTTAGAAGTATGCAATGCGCCTTCCTGCTTAACTATTCCGCCTTGAGGAACCTTTTGGGTGGGTTTAGAGTGTTTCTTTAAAAAATTAACACCTTCAACTATTACTTCCATCTTCTTGGGGAAAATATGAACAATTTTTCCTTTCTTACCTTTATCTTCTCCGATGATAATTAATACTTTATCACCTTTTCTAAAACCAACTTTATTGTTAACCAAATCGCTATCCCTCCCTTTTTATACTACCTCAGGCGCTAGTGAAATTATCTTCATAAAATTTTTATTTCTTAATTCTCGAGCAACTGGTCCAAATATTCTGGTCCCAACCGGTTCATTTTCAGCACTAATAATAACTGCTGCATTATCGTCAAACCTAATATAAGAACCATCTGGTCGACCAAGTTCTTTCCTGGTTCTTACAACAACCGCCTTAATAACTTCACCTTTTTTGCAGGTTCCTCCCACTGCTGCTACTTTAACTGAAGCAACAATAATGTCTCCTATCCTAGCATATCTCCTACGGGAACCGCCCAAAACCTTTATACATTGTATTTCTTTAGCACCCGAATTATCCGCAACGAATAAACGTGTTTGCATCTGTATCATCTTAACTACCTTCTCTCCTTAATTATAATTAGTATATAGTCGTTAGTGAATAGTAATTCGTATCGCGTATTGTGTATCGAGTATCGCGTTCGGAGCGCGGCAATCTCGATATACAACTAAAAAGTTAAAGCTAAAAGCGAAAAACCATAATTCAAAACTCAAAACTTTTTCTTTAATTTTTAATTTTGAGTTATAGTTTTGCATTTTGCGCTTTTCATTTTTCGTTTTATTACTAAATACTATTCACTATTCACTATTCACTATTCACTATTTAATCTGAATTATCTTATTTCGTTTTTTCTAATATTTCCGTAACTCTCCATCTTTTTCTTTTGCTTAAAGGTCGAGTTTCAGCAATTTTTACTTTATCGCCGATACGACAGATATCTTTTTCATCATGTGCCATAAATTTAGTTGATTTTTTTATCCTTTTTTTGTAAAGAGGATGTGATACCAGGTATTCAACTCTTACAACTATACTCTTTTCCATACTATCACTTACAACTTTTCCAATTTTTGTTTTAATTTTTTTCCCGGACAGCATTTAACCCTCCTTTTTATTTCAATTTACTTTATTTTTTTCTAATTCAATTTCTCTTAAAATTGTTTTTGCTCTGGCAATATTATGCCTTACTTCTTTTATTCTCATAGAATTACCTAATTGTCCTGTAACAACTTGAAATCTCAAACTAAATAATTCATCTTTAAAATCAGTTAGTTTCTTTTGTAATTCTTCTAATGATAAATCTCTTAATTCACTTGCTTTCATTTATCCCACCACCTGTTCGTCTCTGGAAAGAAAACGAGTTTTTATGGGTAACTTATGGGCGGCTAACCGCATCGCTTCTTTAGCTAAATTTAGTTCAACTCCGCCTAATTCAAATAATACCTTTCCAGGTTTTACTACTGCCACCCAATGGTCGGGGGCTCCTTTTCCTTTACCCATCCTGGTTTCTGCTGGTTTTTTAGTCACTGATTTATCAGGAAACATTCTTACCCAAACTTTTCCACCTCTTTTTACTGCATGAGTAATAGCAACCCGTGCCGCTTCTATCTGGGCACTGGTTATCCAATGAGGCTCTAATGCCTGCAAACCAAAATCTCCAAAAGCAATAAAATTTCCTTTTTGGGCACATCCTTTTATGGTTCCCCTATGTGTTTTCCGATATTTTGTTCTAGTTGGTTGTAACATCTTTCCGTGCTCCTTTTCTACTTGATTCTTCTACCTTCTCGCCAGTTAAAACCTTGTTTACTTCTTTCTGGTTAGATACCTTTTTGTTTTTTGCTGGAAGTACTTCTCCTCGGAAAATCCACACCTTAACACCAATTTTACCATAAGTTGTATTAGCTTCGGCAAGACCATAATCTATGTCCGCTCGCAAAGTATGGAGAGGTAACCTACCTTCTAAATGCCATTCTGTTCTTGCTATTTCAGCCCCACCTATTCTACCTGAACAAGATACTTTTATGCCTTCAGCGCCCATTTTCATAGATCGGCTGGTTGCCTGCCTCATTGATCTTTTAGTAGAGCCTCTTCTTTCCAGTTGTTCAGCAATACTCTCAGCAACTAACAGAGCGTCTAATTCCGGTTTTTTTACTTCAATAATTTTTAACTGTAAATCACTTTTTACAAATTTAGACAGTTCTTCTTTTAATTTAGCAACTTCCGCCCCTTTTCGGCCTATTACAATACCTGGTCTTGCGCAATTTATAGTTAACCTCACTCGGTCAGCTATACGTTCAATTTCGACACAAGAAATTCCAGCATGTTTTAAACGATTTTTAATATATTGTTTTATTTTGTAATCCTGATATATATTTTCTGCATAACCTTTTTTTGCAAACCACTTATCATCCCAATCTTTTATAATTCCAATTCTTAATCCTTTTGGATGTACTTTCTGTCCCAATTACTTCCCCTCCCCTTTATGATCAACTATAATGGTAATATGGCTAGTTCTTTTTCTTATTTTGCTTGCTCTACCCATAGCCCGAGGTCTAAATCTTTTCGTTATAGGTCCTTCATCAGCATAGGCTTCGGATATATATAAATCTTCTACGTTTATATCATTATTATTTTGTGCATTATAAATCGCAGAGTTTAAAACATTGTATACCATTTTAGCTGAACGGTTAGGAAGAAACTTCATGGTTAAGAGAGCTTCACCAGCATTCTTGCCCCGAATAATATCTAAAACCTGTCTTCCCTTGCGAGCAGATATAGGTAAATATTTACCTACTGCCTTTATACTCATTGTTTTCCTCCTAATTTAATTTATTTGCTTTTCTGCAATATTTGCTTTTCTGCAATAATAAAAATTAATTGTTTGGTTATCTTTATAAATTTAAATAAAATTTCTTAACTTACCTATATAAGTAATCAAAAG
>JAHJOY010000235.1 GCA_018819665.1 bacterium | reverse complement strand
TATGTAAAAATAAGCATGTAATGGAGGAAAAAGGTGAATGGAGAATTTACTGTTACAGGTTAAAGATTTAAAGACCTATTTTTATACTGATGATGGTGTGGTTAAAGCAGTTGATGGTGTTGATTTTACCATAAGAAAAGGAGAAACACTGGGTATGGTAGGTGAGTCAGGCTGTGGAAAAAGCGTTACTGCTCTTTCCCTATTAAGATTGATTCAGGAACCACCGGGGAAGATTGTTAGCGGTGAAATTTGCTTTAAAGGTGAAGAATTATTAAAGAAAAGCACCGAAGAAATGAGAAAGATTAGAGGGAACGATATTTCCATGATCTTCCAAGAACCGATGACCTCCTTAAACCCTGTGTATACCATTGGTGAACAGATTTCAGAAGCTATAGTGCTACATCAAAAATTAGATAAAGAAAAAGCCTTAAAGAAAACCGTAGAGATGTTAAAATTAGTAAGCATGCCTTCTCCCGAAACTAGAGTTCATGAATATCCTCATGCATTAAGCGGAGGGCAAAGACAGAGAGCAATGATTGCCATGGCTTTATCTTGTAATCCAGATTTATTAATTGCAGACGAACCAACAACTGCCTTAGATGTTACCATCCAGGCTCAAATTTTAGAACTGATAAAGAAATTAAAAGATGAAATTGGTATGTCAGTTTTGATGATTACTCATGATTTGGGAGTAATTGCTGAAGTATCGGATAATGTAGTAGTTGTATATGCTGGTAAAGCGGTAGAATATGCAGATGTGAAAACCATCTTTAAAAATCCGAGGCATCCCTATACTATGGCTCTCCAAAATTCCATTCCTCGCCTAACCGATAAACCAGGAAAAAAACTCGAAGTTATTCAGGGTGGAATTCCTGATCCTTTAGCTTTACCTTCTGGATGCAAGTTTCATCCTCGTTGTAAGTTTGTTATAGAGCTTTGTAAGAAAGAAGAACCTGAGCTTGAAAAGATAGAAGACAACCATATTGTACGGTGTTGGATGTACAATAAAGATAGAGCAAAAGATTTTAAAATTAAACAAGAAGTGGTAGGCGTCACCCACGAGTAGTATATAGTATATAGTGAATAGTATTTAGTAACCATGCGGAAAACTAAAAGCGCAAAACTTAATTCGTATATCGTGAAGATAGTTAGCCGGTTAGCCAGTTTACCGGTTACCCGGTTGAAGAATTAAAATCAAGTTTGTAAAGTGTATCAACTAACTCTCGTATTGTAACTAAGAACCTGTATTTGAAATTAACAACTAGAATTAACTGGCCAACTGGTAAACCGGGTAACCAAGTAAATAAATAAACTTGCACCTTGCATCTTGCAACTATCAACTAAAAACTAATAACCAAGAACTAAGAACTAACGACTAATTTAAGGTAAAAAATGGGAGGAAAAAGGATTGGAAGATAGTGTGTTACTCAAAGTAAAAAATTTAAAAAAATATTTTCCCGTGAGAGGGGGAATATTATCCAAGGTAATAGGATATGTCCAAGCGGTAGATGAAATAAGTTTTGATATTAAAGAGGGAGAAACTTTAGGTCTGGTGGGAGAATCAGGCTGTGGTAAAACTACTGCGGGGAGAACGATTATAAGACTTTTAGAACCCACTGCCGGAGAGGTAGATTTTGAAGGAGAAAATGTCTTTAAATTAAGTAAAGAGGAACTCAGGAAAGCAAGGCGTAATATTCAAATAATATTTCAGGATCCTTTTGGTTCTCTAAATCCCCGAATGACCGTAGGTGAGATAGTGGGAGAGTCATTAATTATTCATAAGATTGCAAAGAATAAAAAGGAAAAAGAGGAAAGAGTCAAGGATCTATTAGAAACCGTAGGTTTAAATGCAGGGCATGTAAGAAGGTATCCTCATGAATTTAGCGGAGGGCAGAGACAAAGAATCGGAATAGCCCGAGCTTTGGCTCTGAATCCTAAATTAATAATTTGTGATGAACCCGTATCTGCACTTGATGTTTCTATCCAAGCTCAAGTAATAAATTTATTAGAAGATTTACAAGAAAAATTTAAGCTTACTTATTTGTTTATTGCTCACGATTTGAGTGTGGTAAAACACATTTCTGATAGAGTTGCAGTAATGTATTTGGGTAAGATTGTAGAGCTGACCTCTACTTGTGAATTATATGATAATCCTCAACATCCTTATACAGAAGCGCTTCTTTCAGCTGTACCTATTCCTGACCCTACTCTAAAGAGACAAAGGATTATTTTAGAGGGAGATGTCCCAAGTCCCTTTAAACCACCTGCGGGCTGTCGGTTTCATCCAAGATGTAAATACGCTAAACCAATTTGCAGCCAGGAAGAACCTAAATTAATTGATATAAATGGCGGACATTATGTAGCCTGCCATTTACGACAATAAGATATATTATACTTATAATTTAATTGTATAGGAATTTCTTTTTCTTGTAAGCACTAATCAGTATATGGTGAATAGCGAATAGTAGTAAAACGAAAAATGAAAAGCGCAAAACTAAATTCGTATCTCGTATCTCGTGAATCGTATCTCGTTAAGAAAATAGGAGCCAGAATGCGCAAAGAAACAGAGATGAGTAATATATGACAATTAAATAGTTGTATGTCCCAGATTGCAGGCTTTTTCTCTTTTTATCATTTAAATCCGAACGCAATACGCAATACGATATACGAAAAAATGTTTTGAATTTTGAATTATGGTTTTTCGCTTTTAGCTTTAAATTTTTAGCTTTATACTGAAAACTGAAAAATAGTATTTGAAACTAACAAATATTCACTAACGACTAATTTAAAAAAGCGTTTTATTTTTAATTATATTAAGATTTTGCCGGGATGGCGGAATAGGTAGACGCGCCAGCTTGAGGGGCTGGTGAGCTTCTTGCTTGTGGGGGTTCAAATCCCCCTCCCGGCACCAATAAATATTTCAACAAAAAGAGGAAGGGATGACTTCCTCTTTTTGTTGAAATATTACTCAACACGGCACGCCGTGTTGCTACATTTATTGGCTAACCGGGTAACAGGTAAACTGGTTAACTATGTAACAACAACTATTCACTATCATTTTAATTAATTAGTAAATTGGTAAATCGGGGAATTGGTCAATTGGTCAATTTAGGAGAAAAAAAATGCACGAAGGTTCAATTGCTCAAAACTTATTAGCCATTGCCATAGAAAAAGCTAAAGAATACAAAGCTAATACGATAACTCTTATTAGAGTAAAAGTTGGAGAATTTGCCGGAGTAAACCAAGCTGCTTTAGAGTTTGCTTTCGATAATTTTAGTCAAGGCACCATTGCGGAAAAAGCATCTTTGAAGATAACATCATCTCCCTTATTGGGAAAATGCCGAAAATGCAATGAGGTTTTCAAGATAAAAAAAGATAGTTTTAAGTGTTCGAAATGTTATAGTTTGGAGATAGATATAATTTCCGGCGAAGATTTATACATTGAAGATATTGAAATAGAATAAATTATTTGATTTTTTAAAAGATACTTTACATTAAACAAGATAAAATGTTATACTTTATTTTGTTAATTTAATTGTAGAGGAATTTCCTTTTTTTGTAAGTCCCAATTCGTATCTCGTATTTAGTTAGCTGGTTGAGGAATGAGTATATTGAAGAATTAATACTAAACTAATTAACCAACAAACCAGTTGACTATCTAACTAAGTACTAACGACTATTCACTATTCACTAACGACTAATTTAAGAGAGGTGAAGTAATGATAGATTTTATTGTAACCTTTTTGCTTAGCATGCTTACCTATCTAATTCTTACGGCCAGCCAGGGAGAAGTATGGGGGCTATGGAGCATTTTCGAAATTATAACTGGGATTGTACTTTCCTTCATCGTAGCCTTTATAGCCAATAAGGTATTATTTCAAAAAAGAACTTACAGAATGTTGAACCCACTTAGGTGGGTTATTTTTTTGATTTATTTAATTGGTCCATTTTTCTGGGCAATGGCTAAGGCTAATATCGATGTGGCTTATCGAGTGATTACCGGGAAAATAAATCCTGGTATAGTAAAAATATCTCCAGGATTGAAGACCGACTTGGGGATAACTTTACTGGCAGATTCGATTACTTTAACTCCAGGGACCCTCAGTGTTGATATTGATGAAAAAAATAATGATTTATACATTCATTGGATAAATGTTACCACCTTAAAGCCTACCACCCATCATATTTGTGCTAATTTTCCTCAGTGGATAAGGAGGATTGCAGAATGAACGAATTTTTTAAAATTTTTATTATTCCCGGAGGATTATTGCTGTTATTTATGTTCTTATCTTTAATTAGATTAATCCTCGGACCCACTGTTCCTGATAGAATAGTAGCTTTGGATACCATAAATACTTTAGTGGTAGCTGGTATGATCCTCGTAGGTGCAGCCTATGAAGAAGTTATTTATATTGATGTGGCTATTGTTTATGCTTTACTATCTTATATTGGAACCTTATATGTAGCTAAATATTTAGAAGGAGGGTCTAAAAAATAATGGGAACATTATTGACTGTTTTGTATATTTTTTTAGGAATAGGTGTATTTTTTAATTGTTTAGGCTCAGTAGGACTTCTTAGATTTCCTGATGTTTACACCAGACTTCATGCTGCGACTAAAGCTACTACTTTCGGTTCAATCTTTACTTCTTTGGCAGTTATTATTTATGGCTTTTCCCGTTGGAATATTACCGGAGATTCTAAATTTAGAGTCCTTGCTCTCCATACCATAGTGGCATTAATCTGCTTGATAATTACTAACCCGACCGGAGCCCATGCTATTGCCCGAGCGGCTCATCGTAGTGGAGTAATGCCTAAACAAGCAGTAATTGACGAATTAAAGGAGGCTAAATTAAAATGAGTTCCTTTGTTGAGATAATCCATATTTCTACCTTAGTAATGATGATAATTGCTAGCTTTTTAGCAGTAGTTTTTAAGAAATTATTGCCCTCCATAGTTGCCTTATCGGTAGCCAGCTTGCTTCTTTCATTAGAATTTTACCTTTTACATGCTCCCGATGTAGCCATAGCCGAAGCAGCTATCGGAGCAGGATTGACTATGGCAATATTTATTTTTGCTATTAGAGGGACTAGATAGGGGGAGGATAAAATGAAAAAAATTATTTTTGGTATCGCCTTTATAATATTTTTTTCTTTCTTGATAGTTAGCGCTATAAACATGAGAACATTTGGAGAACCTACTTTTAGCGAGATGGATGATTACTTTATTGAAAATGCTCAGAGCGAGACCGGGGCAAACAATGTAGTAACTTCCATCGTTTTTGACTATAGAGGTTTTGATACATTGGGAGAAGCTACAGTTCTTTTTACCGCAGTGGTGGGAGTTGTAGCTCTGTTCAGGGGGGTTAAAAAATGAAAGAGATGTCTAGGATAGTAAGGACTGTTACTAATTTTGTGTACGGTTTTATTATTATTTTTGGTTTTTATATAATAGTGCACGGTCACCTTACTCCAGGGGGAGGCTTTCAGGGAGGTGCTGTAGTAGGCTCTGCTTTCGCTTTACTATTGGTATCTTATGGTAGTTTAAATTCCAAGAAATTTCTCAAAAAGGATATTTTCTCACTCTTTGAAAACTTTGGTTTAATCTTGTTTATAGTTTTAGGTTTTTCGGGATTAGGGATCACTTTTTTTTATAACTTTTTAGCTAACAGTGGGGGCTGGTTTGGTAATACTGCCGTAATCGGAGTTAATCCAGGTAATATGAATACCGGAGGAGTAATTCCCCTGATGAATATTGCAGTTGGATTAGAAGTTTTATCTGCCTTTGGGGTTATTGTTTTAACTATGGCAAGTGCAGCGGAATTTACTAAGAAGAAGGAGAATTCATAAAATGATAGGTAATTTTCCTTATATAGCGGCAATAATATTTATCGGATTAGGAATTTACACCCTTATGTTTAAGAAGAATTTAATCAAAATTGC
>JAHJOY010000234.1 GCA_018819665.1 bacterium | reverse complement strand
TTTATCCAAAGGTAGAGCATTTACAATGTCTTTTTCTTCCAACCATCCTCGGCGAGCTACATCTACTCCTAAATTCATAAATTCTAACCCATCAATACTATGGGCATCGGTCTCAACAGCCAATTGAACCCCTTTCTCTTTAGCCATCCGACAATAGACATCATTCAAATCAAGCCTTTCCGGATGAGCATTTATTTCTAAAATAGTTCCGGTCTCTGCAGCTATCTTTATCATCTCATTAATATCTACTTGGTATGATTCACGATATCCAATTAAACGTCCGGTAGGATGAGCGATAATATTTACAAACCCGTTTTGCATCGCTTTGATAATTCTCTCAGTAATAATTTTACTCTCCTGCTTAAAACCAGAATGGATTGCTGCCACCACCACATCTAATTTGCTTAATATTTCATCAGAAAAATCTAAACTGCCATCTGATTTTATATCAACCTCAATCCCGGTCAAAACGGTAAAATCATCTAACTCCTGATTTAATTTTTGAATTTCTTCTACTTGCTCTCTAAGTCTTTCTTCGGTTAATCCACCTGCAAATTTAAGTGATTGTGAATGGTCGGTAATGGCGATATATTTATAACCTCTCTTCTTGGCTGCTTCTGCCATTTGTCTAATCGTATGTGCCCCATCACTCCATTTAGTATGAAGATGCAAATCTCCTCTAATCTGGGAATATTCTACCAGCCGAGGCAATCTATTTTCTTGCGCCGCCTCAATCTCTCCCCTATCTTCTCTTAATTCTGGAGGAATAAAGGGTAAATTTAAAATTTGGTAAACCTCCTCTTCTTCTTTCCCGGTTATTCTACGTTCTGTCTTTTGGTCAAATACTCCGTATTCATTTATCTTTAAATTTCTCTTTATAGCCAATTCCCTCAATCTAATATTATGGGCTTTAGAACCAGTAAAATATTGGAGAGCTGCTCCAAAACTTATTGGCTCAACTACTCTTACATCCACATGAATATCATCCTTGGTAATAACACTTGATTTAGTAGGTCCTTCAGCTAAAATTTCCCTGACTTGAGGAAGAGAAATAAATGTCTTCATTATCTTTTCAGGTTTTTGGGAGGTCACCAGAATATCGATATCACCAATAGTCTCTTTTTTTCTTCTTAAGCTCCCGGCAAAGCTTATTTTATCCGTCTCTTTTAATTGACTTAAACTTCCTACAATCTCTTCTGCTAAAGGTAAAGCGATACCCAAAAGAACCCTTTCTTTCCGTCTTTTGTATAATTCTATTCCCCTTAAAATATTATCTTCAGATTTCTCACCCATCCCGGGTAAGTCTTTAATCTGATGCTGCCTAACTGCTTTTTCTAATTTCTCTATATTATCTACACCTAATTCTTCATATAGAAGCTTGGCTGTCTTAGGCCCCACTTCGGAAATATCCAAAAGCTCTATCACCCCGGAAGGTATACTCTCTTTTAATTTTTCATAATACTCAAGTTTACCAGTAGTTAAAAATTCCTCAATCTTTTTGGCAATACCCTCACCAACTCCCGGGATATTATTCAACCCTCCCTGGCTGTAAATTGTTTCTATATCAATAGGCAAATTCTCTAAAACCAAAGCTATCTTTTCATAAGCTCGAATCTTAAAGGGATTTTCTCCTTTGATCTTTAATATCCTGGCAATCTGCTCAAATATTCGGGATAATTCTAAATTTTTCATCTCCCTCACCCTCCATTATTATATAGTAAAACTCCTATTGTCTTATTTTCTTTTATATATATCGCCTACAATCACAAACTATTTTTTTGATTATAATCCTGTTTACTATATATATTCTATAAAACTCTTAAAATTCCTCTTTTTTTTATAATAGTCTCAAATTTAACCAAAATCTCACTCAACCCCTTATAAAATAAGGTTTTTCACTTACATCTAAAATAAGCCATTTTAAGCGCCTATTTTAAAAAATATGACCAATCACCTTAACCCACCTTAAAAAACGCCTCTACGACAATATTTCGCTAAAAGCCTTATTTTGCAAGGCTTTCAGCCTCCTAAAAACACAAATTATAACCCTTTTTTGCCTCATTTTCTCCATATTTTAGAAGCGCTATCAATATCCCATATAACAAAAAAACGCAGAAACCCTTGTATTTTCTACGTTTTAAAGCCTTATTATTTTTTCTTATAAAACTGATAATCCTCTAATTCTGTATATATTTATCTCCCTTACTTAGTTAA
>JAHJOY010000233.1 GCA_018819665.1 bacterium | reverse complement strand
AGTAATAAAGGCCAGTCGTTTTTATCTAACAGACTTTAACTTCACAAGTATACCACAACTTTTAGTTTTGTCAAATTTATTTATATTTTTCTGTCCCCTGGCGAATTTTAATGATTTTTTGAGCAATTTTCTCGGGAGTAAAACCAAAGCAATCAGCTAATTGCTGAGCTGGGGCACTCTTGCCAAAAGACTTCATAAATACTGTGTAATAAGAATCGCTTAATAACTGATACCAGCCCTGTCCGGTATTAGCTTCAATTACTACCCGAAGTGCGTCTTTAGGCCCCAGGACCTCTTCTATATATTTTTTCTCCTGTCTTAAAAATTCTTCTCTGTCCGGAATAGATACTACTCGACCGGTAATACCGTTCACTTTTAAAATAAGATTTACCTTTACGGCTATTAAAACCTCACTGCCACTGGCCATCAATACTACCTGGGGCGCTTCTTTCTCTTTATGGGATATTATATAGCCACCCCGGAAGAATTCTTTTATACCACGATACTTTTCCAGATGAGGTAAATTCTGTCGAGATAAAACCAGGGCAGTAGGACCTTCTGTCCTTTTTAAAACTTCCTTCCAGGCTAATTTGGTCTCCTCTTCATCGGCAGGTCTGATGACTTTTAAATTAGGTATCATCCTTAAAGATTCAAGCTGCTCCACCGGCTGATGAGTGGGACCATCTTCTCCTACCATGATAGAATCATGGGTAAAAATATAGATTACCGGAAGCTTCATTAGGGCAGCCATTCTAATAGCCGGACGCATATAATCAGAAAAAACAAAGAAAGTGGAACAATATGGTCTAAATCCCTTGTGTGCTGCTATACCATTAACAATCGCTCCCATAGCATGTTCCCTTACTCCAAACCTGAGGTTTCTACCCTTAAAACTGTCTTTTTGAACTTCTCCATAGTTATCAAGATATGTCTTGGTAGAAGGAGATAAATCAGCTGAACCTCCGATAAGATAAGGAATTTTATCGGCAAGTTTATTTAAAACTATCGATGAAGCCACTCGGGTAGCTACCGGAGATTTTATTTTTAGGCTATCCAGTTCTAAATCTTGAGGAATAGTCAGATTTAAGGCTTTATCCCATTGCTCTTTGAGTTCTGGATATTTTTGAGCCCATTGGGTGAATTTATTTTCCCACTCTTCTCTTTTTTTGGTAAGTTGTTTTTTTCTGTTTTCAAAAAATTCTTTAACCTCAGATGAAACGTAAAATTTATCCTCCAGAGGTAATCCTAAATTTTTCTTTAAACCTTTTACTTCTTCTTCCCCTAAGGGTGCGCCATGACAGTTGCTGGAATTCTGCTTGGTAGGGGCACCATAACCAATATGGGTTTTAGCTATAATCAAAATGGGTTTATCTTCAGTTTCTTTGGCTTTAATAATAGCTGCTTTAAATTCTTCAATACTATGACCGTTAATATGATCGATTACTTTCCAATTATAAGCCCTAAATCTATCGGCTACCGATTCGGTAAAAGTTGCTTTAGTCTCTCCAGCAAGGCAGATACCATTATCATCATAAATAGCGATTAATTTTCCCAGACCCAGGTGCCCGGCTAAGGAAGCGGCCTCTGATACAATCCCCTCCATCATACAACCATCACCTAAAAGGGTATAAGTATGATGATCAACAATTTTATAATCCTCGGTATTAAACCTGGCCGCTAACATCTTTTCTGCTAGAGCCATTCCCACAGCATTGGCAAAACCCTGTCCTAAAGGTCCGGTAGTAACTTCCACCCCGGGAGTCTCTCCATATTCAGGATGACCGGGAGTTTTAGAATTAAGCTGTCTAAATTTTTTTAAATCCTCGAGTGAAAGGTTATATCCCGAAAGATGTAACAAAGAATACAACCAAGCTGAACCATGTCCGGCAGAGAGCACAAAACGGTCTCGACCCGGCCAATCCGGGACAGCAGAATCGTATTTTAATACATCTCCAAAGAGTACTGCTCCAATTTCTGCACAACCCAAGGGTAATCCCGGGTGACCGGAATTAGCCGTTTCTATCATATCTACAGCCAATCCTCTTACTATATTAGCAATTCTATAAAACAATTTAAAAATTCCTCCTTCTCTTCTGAATGCTGATATTTAATATTTTACACTTATTTTTTTTCTTCTACAAACTTTTTCATTTTTTATAATATTTTTACCGTTAGTGTAAAATTTAGCAAGGAAATCTCCAAAGAATATCCTACAGATGTATGGGTAGAGAAAAATAAAGGCGGCTTAAATTTAGATAGTATTATTCAAGGTGATCAAATAAGAACCATATTAAAAGAACGAATAGTTAAAAAACTTGGGCATTTTGATGACGAAGTTATGAATAAAGCAAACAAAGCATTAAAGATTAGTCTGGGATTGTAGAGGAGGATATATTTTTATTAAGAACATATAGTAATAGACCTTTCTCAACGGTAATAACAGCTTTTTCCTGCTCAATTATATTGCTAATACCTCTGGTCTTATATCTTAATAGACTTCCTGCTTTGAGCAAATATTTACATCCCGTTATAGTAACACCGGTAACCTTTTCATCTAAGGAAATCAAAGAAAGGCTTGCACCTATTTTTTGAAAAAACACTTTTTCTCTTTCAATTATCCCCATTTCCAGCCCTGGTTCCTTAATAAATGCGGTTATCCCATTTCTAAAAGCATATTCCAGGAGAAAGATATTGGCTAATTGCTGATCTAATCGCCCCCCTGCAAAGCCAATGATAATAATATTATCAAAACCTCTTTCCCGACAATATTGGAGTGCTAGTTCACCATCAGTTTTGTCCTTTTCAACAGGGTATTTTAGAATCTTAGCTCCCATTTTTTCATAACGTTGATATTGCGCCTTGGTAAGCGAATCAAAATCACCTATAATCACATCGGGCAAAAAACCTATGCTCTCCAACAATAAAGCTCCGCCATCAGCGGCAATAAAGAATATATCTTTCTCTCCAATTAGTTTTTTATATTCTTCCTTATTCCCTTTTAATTCTCCGTTTAAGGCAATAACCGCCTTATTCGTTGACATAAATTATCCTCTCATCTTTCGTTTTTGCCCTCAATAATTACCATATTCTTTATTAACGGTATTATGATTATATAACTTAGCAACAGCGATGGCAAAAGGTAACTGATATTATATATTGCTGAATATACCCATGGGCTTTGACCTTCCGGAGCATACTGAGCAAAAAATATAATCCCGGAAAGGAAGTGACTAATAAACCTTCCCAGCCCACCAGTAAAGACAGCTAATAATAACCAGCCATACGTTCTAACCTTTGCCTTTAAATTAATCTTGTTTGAGAATATTCCTGCTAATCCAACCAGCATGTATGGTAAAGGATAATCTAATACCAGTTGTACTGGATGGATAATGAAAGGACCAAGTGCTAATTGAACTAAACCATATACTACTCCAGCCATCATACCTGGGCCAGCTCCCCAGCGCAAAGCTATAATTAAAATCGGCAGCATTTCGAGGCTAACCGACCCCCCCTGAGCCATCCTCCACAAAGGAATAAAATTTAAAATAGCAGCCAATGCCACCGCCATACCAATCTCTGCCATAATCCTTACTTGATTTCTTTTCATTATAAATTTCCCTTTCTTTTAAAGTAATTTATTTTAAATAAAAAAACCGCAGACCTGATCTTTTAATCAAAACTGCGGTTTAATCAAAACACTGCTGTTTTAATTCCCTACGCTGGCATTACCCAGATCAGGTTCTAAGGGTCTGTTTACTAAAAACACTCTCAGCCTTAATAAGCTCCCCTATTGTATTATTCTATTTTTTAACCCATTTAAAATGGCTGGCCCCATTTTTTTACATCTATTAATTCTAAAATACTAAATTAGTATCTGCGGTATTCGCTTCTTGGTCTTGGTGGACGGGCTTCGTCAATCTTCAAAGGACGATCTTCGAAATCGGTATTATTTAAAGCATCTTTGGCTTTTTTAGCTTCTTCCGGAGAAGACATTTCTATAAATCCAAAGCCTTTTCCTTCGATGATGTTGACACTCTTAACTTCACCATAAGCGGCGAAAAGTTCTTTCAATTTATCATTATTTACAGAATACTTAAGATTTCCGACATATAATTTACTACCTTCCATTTTTCCTACCTCCTTTTCGTTATTATTTCTCTTTAGTCCAATAACGTTTCTTATAGGAGGTAGAAGCAAAATAGTGATTCCAACCTCTTTAACGATAACATTATTTAAACACAAGAGATCCCTCATAAACAATCTCTGTTTTCAGAGGATTATTGGATTGTTTTTAGCATCTCTTTTAAGTAAGAAGAACCAGCCATTTATATTATCTTTTCCTATTATATTTTACCTCTTTCAAAAATTTTGTCAAATTTTTTATTAAAATATT
>JAHJOY010000232.1 GCA_018819665.1 bacterium | reverse complement strand
TATCCTTAGAGTCAGGTAAAATTGCGGAATATTAAGGAAGAAGGGATTGGTTAGAGTTGATAAAAACCATTTTTTTAAATAAGAAAAACAAAGAAAAAATAGAGGAGATCTGCAGACAGAGGTGTTCCGAAGATAACTTAATTAATGATATTGAAAAGAAGGTTAGCGAAATTATATCCAGAGTGAAAAAGGAAGGAGATAAAGCACTTATTGAATTTACTGAAAAGTATGATGGAGTAAAGTTAAACCCCTCGGGAATAATGGTTAGTTCAGAAGAATGGAATATAGCCAGCCAAGAAGTAAGGGAAGATTTATTGAGAGTGATAAAAGAGGCGATAAAGAAAATTGAAAAGTATCATTTACACCAGAAAGAAAATTCTTGGTTTACCACGAAAGAGAAGGGTATTATTTTGGGGCAAATAGTGAATCCTATTGAGAGAGTAGGTCTGTATGTCCCTGGAGGGAGAGCAGCTTATCCCTCTTCCCTTATTATGGCAGCAGTACCAGCAATTATTGCGGGGGTTAAAGAGATTGTTGTGGTAACTCCTCCTTCTTTTGATGGTAAAATAAATCCTTACTTATTATCTACTGCCCAGGAATTAGGCATATCGGAAATCTATAAAATTGGAGGCGCCCAAGCCATAGCTGCCCTGGCTTATGGTACGGAAACCATAAGAAGAGTAGATAAAATTGTGGGGCCTGGGAATATTTATGTAACTTTGGCTAAAAAGGATGTCTTTGGAGAGGTAGATATAGATATGCTGGCAGGACCAAGTGAAATCCTTATCTGGGCTGATGATAAAGCTAACCCCCGATATTTAGCCTGTGATTTGCTTTCTCAAGCTGAGCACGATGTGGAAGCCTCGGCAATTTTAATAACTACTTCTTCCTTGTTGGCCGATAAAGTGAGGGAAGAGATTGAACATGAGTTAAAGAATTTAAATAGAAAAGAAATCATTCAAGAGTCTTTAAAGAAAAAAGGGAAGTTAATTGTTGCCGAGAATGAAGGGATAATTTTAGAGTTTGTCAATGGTTTTGCACCTGAACATTTAGAATTACAAATAGAAAGTCCCTGGCAGATATTGGGAGAGATAAAAAATGCTGGGGCAATATTTGTGGGGGCTTATTCTCCGGAGCCTTTAGGGGATTATTGGGCAGGGCCCAATCATATTCTTCCTACTTCCGGCGGAGCAAGATGTTTTTCGCCCTTATCGGTAACTGATTTTACCAAAAAGAGTAGTATAATTTTCTACAATAAAGAGAACTTAAGGAAAGATGGGCAGAAAATAGCAAGTTTGGCTAGATTAGAAGGGTTGGAGGCCCATGCCCGTTCAATAGAGGTAAGGAATTGTAATGAAGAAAGAGTTGATTAATTAGTGTTAATTTCGAAAAAATTAAATTCAGATTATTTATTCAAGAAAAAAATTATTTTAAATAAGAAGATTTTAGATGAACTTTCTCGGGTAGATACCCTGGTCTTTGATGTTGATGGTGTCTTAATTGATGTGCGTAATTCTTATAGAGAGGCCATATGCCAAACGGTTCAATTTTATTTTAAAGAGATATTGCGCTTTCAGGGTTCACAAAATTTAATAAACCCGGAAGAGATTGAATATTTTAAAATGGCCGGGGGTTTTAATAATGATTGGGATTTAACTTCTGCCGTGGTTTTGTTTTATCTATTGAAAGCAAGAGAAAATAATTTAAAGGATATGGATAAGCTTCGAAGCAGAGGTCCTGATATAAAAACTTTTACCACTAAGATGTTATCTTCCGGAGGAGGTTTAACTAAAGTAATAGATTCAATCGAGAAAGATGGGTACGCAAAAGAATGGATATTGAGTCTGTGGGATAAAGATTTAATTACTAAAATATTTCAGGAGATTTATGCTGGAGAAGAATACTGTTTTAATATTTATGGATTTCACCCCTCGCTGATCAAAGCAGAAGGGCTGATAAAACAGGAAAGAATAATTATAGATAAAAAGAAGAAAGATTTTTTACAAAATTATTCTATCGGTATCTTAACCGGCAGAACTGAAAGAGAGGCCAGAGTAGCATTAGAAAGATTGGGTTGGGATGATATTATTTCTAAAGAAAAGATAGTCACAGCTGATGATGGGTTGGGAAAACCTCATCCCCAGGGATTAAAAAAAATAGCTGACAGTTTGAAAACTAAATTGGGGATCTATATAGGTGATACTTGGGATGATCTAATTACTGTAAAAAATATCAATAAAGAAGAGAGAAAAATAAAGTTTTTATCGGCAATGGTTTTAGGAGAGGGATTTGATTTACGAAGCAAGTTAGTAAAGTTTTATCTTAATGAAGAAGTAGATTTGTTAGCCCAAGATGTTAATTCTATTTTATATTATTTAGAAAGAGTTAAAAATAATAGACAATAGTGGAAAGGCAGGTGTCGATAATCTTGAAGGAAAGAAAAGGTGAATATAAAAGAAAAACTTTGGAGACTGAAATAGAAGTGAAGATAGATTTAGATGGCAAGGGGATAAGTAATTTACAGACAGAAATTTATTTTTTAAATCATATACTTGCTTTATTTACCTGTCATGGTCTTTTTGACCTGGAAGTGAAAGCCCGGGGAGATCTTGAAGTAGATTATCATCATACCGTAGAAGATATAGGAATATGCCTGGGTGAGGCCATTAAGAAGGCTCTACAAGATAAAAAAGGGATAAAAAGATATGGATTTACTATTTTGCCGATGGATGAGTCATTGGTTCAGGTAGCTTTAGATTTAAGCGGGAGAGGACAATTAATTTATAAAGTCCAATTTGAACAGGAAAGAGTAGGTTCTTTTGAGGTTAATTTGGTGGAAGAATTTTTTAGGGGGCTATCTTTTCATGCCGGAATAACTTTACATATAAATTTGCTTTATGGGAAAAATTCCCATCACATCATCGAGGCGATATTCAAGGCCTTTGGTCGAGTCTTAGATGAGGCAACCAGGAAAGATGACCGGTTAGATGATGTCTTTTCTACTAAAGGGATTATTGATTATTGATTAAGAGGGGTCAGGTCTTCAAGAGCAGGGGGTCAGGTCTTGCAATATAACATTAAAATGTTATATTGCAAGACCTGACCCCCTATACAGAGGATTGGGAGAATAAAGAGGATGATTGTGATAATAGATTATGGAATGGGAAATTTAAAGAGTG
>JAHJOY010000231.1 GCA_018819665.1 bacterium | reverse complement strand
CCAAAGAACAAAAAGAAATTAAAATAGATAATATAATCAATGAATTATCGTAAAGGTTAATGAAAGTAAAAGGGGTCAGGTCTTGCAATGACACATTTTTCATCAATGCTTGCTTGTCGTTAAAAAAATGTGTCATTGCAAGACCTGACCCCTATATCAGGAGGAAAGTATATGGAAATTATTAGAATAAGCGATATTAGAAATTATGAAGGAAAAGAAGTAGAAATTAGAGGATGGCTTTACAATAGACGTTCAAGCGGGAAAATAAAATTCTTAATTGTTAGAGACGGAACAAGTTTTGTCCAGGCAACCCTCATTAAAAATGAAATGGATGAAAAAATTTTTGATAAAGCCGACAATATTAATTACGAATCATCGATTAAAATATCAGGGGTAGTTAAAGAAGAAAAGAGAGTTCCTTTAGGATATGAAGTTTTAGTAAAAAATATTGAGGTTGTTAGTATGGCCGAAGACAATTATCCAATATCTTTAAAAGAACATGGGGTAGGATATCTGATGGATTATCGTCATCTATGGTTAAGATCGCCTCGGCAAAATGCTATTCTGAGAATAAGAGCAGAGATAATCAAATCTATTCGTGATTTTTTAGACATGAACGGTTTTATCTTGATGGATACACCAATACTTACTCCTGCAGCTTGCGAAGGAACTACTACCTTGTTTGAGACTGAATATTTTGACGATAAGGCGTATCTTGCACAAAGTGGACAACTTTACAATGAGGCAACTGCTGCGGCTTTTGGAAAAGTATACTGTTTTGGGCCAACTTTTCGAGCTGAAAAATCTAAAACCAGAAGACACTTAATGGAATTTTGGATGGTTGAACCTGAAGCATCTTATGTGGATTTTGAAGAATGTAATGAAATTGAAGAAAATTTAATAACTTATATTGTCGGGAAAGTATTGGAAAAAAGAACAAACGAATTAAATCTATTAGAAAGAGATATATCAAAATTAGAGCTTATCAAAACACCTTTTCCAAGAATTTCCTATGATGAAGCAATAGATATTTTAAAAAGTAATGGCGTAAAAATTGAATGGGGAGACGACTTTGGTGGTGAAGATGAAACAATTTTATCAAAAAAATATGATAGACCCGTATTTGTTCATAGGTATCCTGTAAAGTGCAAGGCTTTTTATATGAAACCTGATCCAAAAAGAGAAGAAGTCGTATTAGGTGCTGATCTTTTAGCCCCAGAAGGATATGGAGAAATTATCGGGGGTGGACAAAGAATTGATGATTATGAATTATTAGAAAGAAGGCTTAAAGAGCATAAATTACCCAGAGAAAAGTATGAGTGGTATTTAGATTTAAGGAGATATGGATCAGTTCCTCATTCTGGATTTGGCTTAGGAATAGAAAGAACTGTTGCCTGGGTGTGTGGTTTAAGCCATATTCGCGAAACCATTCCTTTCCCAAGAATGTTAAATAAAATTTATCCCTAAAAACAGTATCGAGTATCGAGTATATAGTATCGAGTCAAGAAAGAAAAAGAAAAGAAAGATGCAAGATAGTAAAAACAATATCGAGGTTATAGTATTTTGCTAGTTGGTTACCTGGTTAACTGGTTTAGGAAAGAGAATAGAAGCCAGGAGTCAGAATTCAGGAGACAGAAGTTAAATTAATATATAGTAAATTAAAAATATGGAACCTATTAGTCAGAATTAAGAATAAAAATAAATTTCGGAATCTTTACTCGATACTCGATACTCGATACTTGATACTAATTTACTAAACGCGATACGCAATACGAATAAAGGAGCATAGATGAAAATGAAAAAATCAAAAGAATTTATTGAACCTATGGGTTCTTGGAAGAAGGCTAATTCCTGTGGAGAGCTTAGGAAAAATGATACAGGAAAAGAAGTAATCTTAATGGGCTGGGCTCAGAGCAGAAGAGATCATGGTGGTTTGATCTTTATTGATTTAAGAGACCGCGAAGGGATAACACAAATTGTATTTGATCCGGAAGATTCTGCTGAAGCACATGAAAAAGCCCATATCATCAAAAATGAGTATGTGCTTGCAGTTAAAGGGAAGGTTGTTTCTCGTTTAGCCGGTTCAGAAAATCCTAATATGCCTACCGGAGAGATCGAAATCAAAGCCAGGCAGGTAAAAATATTAAATGTTTCCGACACCCTGCCTTTTAATATAGATGATAAGATAGAGATAAATGATAATTTAAGATTAAAATATAGATATCTGGATTTAAGACAGTCAAAGATGCAAAGAAATTTGCATTTACGGCATCAAGTTTGTATGGAAATTAGAAATTACTTAAATAGTAAAAATTTTTTAGACATAGAAACACCTTTTTTAACTAAGAGTACACCGGAAGGGGCAAGAGATTATATAGTTCCCAGTAGAGTGAATCCAGGTAAATTTTATGCTCTGCCTCAATCTCCTCAACTATTTAAACAATTATTAATGGTTGCAGGATTTGAAAAATATTACCAGATAGTAAGGTGTTTTCGTGACGAAGATTTAAGAGCTGACCGAGCACCGGAATTCACTCAGCTTGACATGGAAATGTCTTTTGTTGATAGAGATGATATATTCAATTTAGTAGAGGAAATGTTTGCCTATTTATTTAATAAATTGTTTAATATCAAAATAAAAATACCTTTTAGCAAAATGGATTATCAAGAAGCAATTTCCAGATATGGAACAGATAAACCAGACTTAAGATTTGGAATGGAGATAATAAATTTAACTGAAATATTTCAAAAAAATTCTTTCAAAGTATTTGGAGAAATGATTCAAAATAAAGGGGAAATATGTGCTATAAAAGTTGAAAGTGATGAGGAGTTTTCCCGAAAGAAACTTGATGAATTACAATTATTTATTACTTCATTTGGTGCAAAAGGACTATCATACATAAAAATCATAGAAGGAAAAGATTTTCAATCTTCCATAGCCAAGTTTCTTTCTCCTGAAGAGATAGAAAAAGTCAAACTTAAAACTAATGCGAATCCGGGAGATCTTATTTTAATTGTTGCTGACCAAAAGGAAGTAGTTTATGAAGCATTAGGAAATTTAAGATTAAAATTAGCGAACGATTTAAACCTTATTAATCAGGATAAAAAAGAGTTTAATTTTCTCTGGGTTACAAATTTTCCTTTGTTAGAATATAACTCGGAGGAAAAAAGATATGAAGCAGTTCATCATCCTTTTACAGCTCCTCTGGACGAAGATATTAAATTATTAAACAATAATCCTTTGAAAGTGCGTTCAAAAACATACGATTTAGTGCTTAACGGAAACGAAATCGGAAGTGGGAGCATCAGAATACACAATACAGACCTTCAAAAAATAATTTTTAAATTATTAGGGATAGATAATAAAAAAGCTGAACAAAAATTTGGATTTTTATTGCAAGCATTAAAATATGGAGCACCGCCTCATGGGGGGATTGCCTTTGGTTTGGATAGGATGGTTATGCTTTTAGCCGGAGCTTCCTCAATCAGAGAAGTAATTGCCTTTCCCAAGACCCAAAAGGCTGCCTGTCTGTTAACTGATGCTCCATCTGAAGTAGATCAAAAACAATTAAAGGAGCTACATATTCAATTAGACTTACCGCAGTGAGCACGAGATAGCATTATTAACTAAAAAGTTAAAGCTAAAAACGAAAAACCATAATTCAAAACTAAAAACTTTTCTCTCTTAATTTTGAATTTTAAGTTATGGTTTTGCGCTTTGCGCTTTTAATTTTTCGCTTTCTTACTATACACTATACGCTCCACGCTATCCGCTATACTCGATACTATATACTCGATACTGTTTTGGATATTGAAAGATATTATAAATTATGATATTATAAGTTCGAAAAGAAATAAACAATTACCCTGCTGTGCTCGTGATGACTGATTAAGTTTTGAGCCAACACTTATAAAGAGGGATCGAGCTCTAAATGTAGAATGTAAGCCTGAGGTAAGTCTCCCTCCTCCGGAGGAAAGGCAAATACCTAACGTTAACTACTTGGTTAACGCGGAAACATAAAACATTTAGGTAGATGCCCACCTGTTTGAGGACAGGTATCAAAACCTAACGCACACGACATAGCGGGGTTTTATATTTAACCCTG
>JAHJOY010000230.1 GCA_018819665.1 bacterium | reverse complement strand
GTGGAGGAACAGAGATGGGCATTTCAATTATAGTAGTAACTCCGCCTAAGGCAGCATCTTTTGAACCGCTTTCAAAGGTCTCTCTTTCATCATGACCCGGAGCCCTGATATGAACATGAGGATCAACAGTTCCAGGTAAAACCATTTTTCCTTCTGCATCGATAAATTTTTCAGCCTCTAATTTTTCTTTACTTATGGCAGCAATTATTCCATCTTTTACTCCTATATAACAATCTATCAATCTGCCATCTATAAATACTTTATCTGATTTAATTACTAGGTCAAATCTATTCATAAATTATCCTCCGTACTGTTACTCTTCAACTGTTAATTTATATTATTGCCTAATATCTCTTGTGGGCACGCTGCATCGTGCCCCTACATTACCATTTTGTTTACTTTTTGGGTTGCAATCATATTGCAACTTAATACTGCTTCGTGGAAAAATTATTTTTGGATTATACTTTACCGGTAACTAATGCCAAGAGAGCCATTCTAATATAAAGGCCATTATGAGCTTGTCTAAAGTAAGCAGCACCTTCGTAATCATCGACATCAGTAGATATTTCATCAACTCTCGGTAGAGGATGAAGAATAGTGATTCCCTTTTTAGCCTGGTCAATCAGAGCTCTATTTATAATATATGAACCTTTAACTTTTTCGTATTCTGCCAGGTTTTCAAAACGTTCTTTCTGTATCCTGGTAACATAGACTATATCGCTAACCGATAGAGCTTTTTTTAAATCCTCGGTCTCTTCAATTTCTGCTCCTCGACTTCTTAGGTCAGCAGTTATCTCTTCAGGCATTTTTAGAGATTTTGGAGAAACAAAGATCATCTTGCTGCCATAGAGAGCCATAAAATAACCTAAAGAATGGACAGTTCTTCCATTTTTTAGGTCTCCCACAAAGGCAACAGTATGACCTCTTAAGGCCCCCTTTTCTTTACGGATAGTATATATGTCTAGGAGGGCCTGAGTGGGATGTTGTCCACTCCCATCACCAGCATTAATAAAAGGGTGTTCTGCATTATCGGCAGCAATCTGAGCCGAGCCTTTCATCGGATGACGCATAATAATAACATCAACATAGCCATCAACTGTTCTGATAGTATCCGCCAAAGATTCTCCCTTGGCTGCAGAAGAACTGGCAGCGCTGGCTACCGTAATTACTCGGGCACCCAATCTATTGGCTGCAGTTTCAAAAGAAAGACGGGTCCGGGTGCTGGGCTCAAAAAATAAGGCAGCTACCACCTGGCCTTCCATGTTTTTGATGATATCTCCACTTTTAACTTGCTTTTCAAAACTCGCAGCAGTATTCATGATTAAATCAAGTTCTTGAAGTGAAAATTGAGCAGTATTTATTACATCTTTTCCTTTTAACATTAAGTTAACCCCCTAACTATTTCGATAAATTGTTTAAATCTTTTTTAAATTTTTGTTCTCTCAATCCTTTTATATTTTTACATCACTAAAGTGAACAAGTTTGTATGAATTTGTTAAAATACAATTATATGATATGACTAATTATATATAAAGATACTATCTAATATCAAACTTTTTATGGGATAAAAATCAAAGTATTTTTAAAATAGGAAAAATTAATCGTCATCGGTAATGGTTTTTAATTTCCTTGGAGCTAAAATCAACCACACTTCATCACCGATATTTAAATTCATGCTGGCAAATATCTCCTGAGGCAGCTTTACCTTCAAAGAATTTTTTCCGGTTATAACGGTGCAACAGACCGTAGAAGATGATTCCTCAATTTCAGTTAATTTTCCTTTGACCCTGTTTACATCAGGCCCGGGAGGTCTAGTATCAGAAAGATAGATATCTTCCGGTAAAATCGCCACTTTCTTTATTTTCTCTCTTTCACTGGAAATTACCAGAGAAATATCGCCACATTTTACCTCTATCAACCCAAAACTTAACCTATTACAATAATCACAGGTTAAAATATTAGGTGCCCCGATAAAATCATTAACCGCCTCTGTAGGATGAAAAAATATTTCCTTAGGAGACCCTATTTGCTCTACTCTGCCTTTATCAAGCACAGCAATCCTTTCTGCCATTTCTTCTGCCTCATAAAAATTATGAGTAACATAAATGGTGGTAATGCCCAATTTCTTCTGTAGTATTTTAAATTCAGTCCTGAGATATTTAGAAGTACGATAATCCAAACTGTTCATCGGTTCATCAAGAAGTAAAATACGAGGAGAATTGGCTAAGGCCCGGGCTAAAGCCACTCTCTGTTTCTCACCCCCGCTCAATTCTTTGGGATAACGAGAGGACAAGTGTTTTATCTTCATTATTTGAAGGAGTTCCTCAACTCTATCCTTTATTTCGTCTTGGGGTTGTTTTTGAACTCTCAAACCATAAGCAATATTGGCAGATACATCGAGATGAGGAAATAGATTCAATTCTTGAAATAAGTAACCTATTCTCCTCTTGTTGGCAGGCACCTTATCCACTGGCATGTTACTAAAAAACACAGACCCTTCATAGTCGATTAATCCAGCAATAACATTCAATAAAGTGCTTTTTCCAGCCCCATTCGGTCCTAATAACACCAACAATTCTTTATCAAATATCTCTAAGTTAATATTTTTACAAATATATTTAGAAATGTTTTTAAGCTTAATAGATGACATATTACCCCCATCGATTAGTCAGCTTCTTTTCTAAGAAAGCAAAAAATTTCTCAAAAGAAAGACACATTACTCCCAAAACCATTAGACAAACTATAATAATGTCTATACGAATAAGACTCTCGGCCTTCATCATCAAGGCGCCAATCCCGGTGGGGATAGCTACCATCTCTGCCGCAATTATTACCCGCCACGCCATTCCAGCTTCTAACCTTAGGCCAGTAAATATATTTGGGAGAGCCAAGGGCATAACTACTGTGGTGATAATTTCTATATCTGAGGCACCTAAAGTTCTTGCCGCGTAAATATAATTTTTATTCACGTTTTTAATTCCGGTAACAGTATTATAAAGAATAGGGAAGAAGGAACAGATAAATATTATGGCAATCGGTAAGATCTCGCCAATACCGAACCACAACATCAATAAAGGAAGCCAGCCCAGGGCAGGAATAGGATAAATTAAGCTGATTATAGGATTTAATGTCTTGTTGGCTATATTGTTCCATCCCATTATAATTCCGATAAATAGTCCGGCAATAGAACCAACTGAAAAACCAATAAGGACTCGAATTAAACTGCTCAAGAAATTACGCCCCAATACTCCACTGACTGTCAGATACCAAAATTCCGTTATTACAGTAGAAAAAGGAGGAAAGAAAAATTGACCGGGTATCAAATCTAATCGAGCAATTGTCTCCCATATTCCCAGAAATATAACAATGGGGATTATCTCCCATTTTAATTTAAATATTTTATATCTTTTCATTGTTTTATAAAACTCAAATCTAAAATATCTTCAGCTTTAAAGCTGCTCTTAATGTAACCTAATTGAGCGACATAATCTATTGCTTCCTGAATCACTGCAAGATCAATATCGGTAGTATATTCCAACCTATTCATAGACCTTAATAAAACTTCGGGAGTAATCTCTGTCTTGGTAGCTATATCAGCTATTTCTACTGGAAAAAGGTTTCCTCCGGCTTCCTGTAATTGACGAGCTACAATCTCTGCTGCTTCCTGAGGATGCTGATTAATCCAATCGGTCGCCTTTTGTGATATCTTTACTAATTTTTCAACGACTTCAGGATGGTCTCTTATCAATTCTTCCTTAACCACCAGAACACTCCCCTGCATTTCAGGCCATATCTCTTGACTCATCAGCAGCATTTTAAAACCAAACTCCTCAGCCATAGTAGCCCATTGTTCAGGGAGAAAAGCAGCATCTAATTGTCCTATCTTGATAGCCAGAACTTGCTTTGGTGGGTTCATCCGCTGGATATTACTTAATATTTTCCCTTCATCTAAATTGTATTTATCTATGGTCTTATGAAGAAGTACATCTACAGCCCCACCTTCCCTGACACAACCAATGCGAATATCCGATCTTTCTAAGTCTTTAACACTTTTTATCTTATCAGGATTAACCACCAAGCCATAACCATACTTATGTGTACCGGCAACTATCTTTATCGGAACTTTAGCATTGGCATAGACATTTATGGCTGGTACCAGGCATATATAGGCCACCTGGATATCACCTCGAGCTAAAGCAGAAGCTAAAGCCATCCCGGTTACGTAACTCTCATAAGAAGTAAAGTTTATGCCTTCTTCCTCAAACCAGCCTTTGTCCTGACTTATATACGCACAGGCAGCATGGTCCATAAACTCCACCGCCATGCCGATGGGAGCTGATTTTAGGGGAGCACATTCACCAAAGGACGCAAAAACCAACAACCCAAATATTAATAATAAT
>JAHJOY010000023.1 GCA_018819665.1 bacterium | reverse complement strand
CTGGACAAGCACAATGCAGTTCAGAGGACCGCTAAAGAACTTTTAAGAAATGGTATTCCTGTAATAGCTGCCCCAAAACTTCATTAAAGACTAAACAAAGAAATGGGGACAGTTTTATTTTTTATTACAGAATTAAATTGATTTCTGAAAAATAGACTGTTCCCCCTTTTTTAAAGAATTGATCCAGACAAGATGTAAACAAACATTGTAAATTATAACTTTGTGTGGTATTATATAAAAAAATTAAATACAAATGGTGGAGATTTTAGAGAGAACCATTTTATTAGCCAGGGGTTTAAACCCTTTTATCTGACAATATTCAGATATGTAGGTTAATGAAATGGTTTTTTTATTTGTTATACAAGTAAGGAGAATATCGATGAAGACAGATGTGGTAATTATAGGTGGAGGAGTAATTGGCACAGCTATTGCCCGAGAATTATCCAGATACAGACTTGATATAACTCTAATAGAAAAAGAAGAAGATGTAGCAATGGGGACCAGTAAAGGTAATTCCGGGATTATCCATGCCGGCTATGATGCTGATTTTAAAACCTTAAAAGGTCAACTTAATGTAAAGTCAAATCTGCAATTTGATAAATTATGCAGAGATTTGAAAATACCTTTTAAAAGGATAGGTTCCTTGGTGGTTGGTTTTACCAAAGAAGATTTTAATAAATTGAAGGATTTAAAAGAAAATGGAGAAAAGAACGGAATTAAAAATTTAAAGATAATTACTGATGATGAATTATTTAAACTGGAGCCTAATCTAAATCCCCAAGTCAAGTATGCCCTTTATGCTCCTGCCGCCGGGATTATTTCTCCTTATGAATTGACTATTGCCCTGGCTGATAATGCAGTGATAAATGGAGCTAAAGTCTTACTGGAAACCGAAGTGAAAGATATCAGAATTGAAAATGGACAGGTTTGCGGTGTAGTTACTAACCTGGGTTTGATCGAAACAAGGGTGATAATAAATGCCGCCGGATTATACGCTGATGAGATGGCTAAAGGTGTGGGAGAAAATTTTAAGATAAAGCCTTTAAAAGGTGAATACCAGTTATTTGATAAACAATGGGGGAACCTGGTTAATCATATCCTTTTTCCTATTCCCACTAAATTATCAAAAGGAATTTTGGTAGCACCAACGGTCCATAACAACCTCTTAATAGGGCCTAACTCTTATCAGGTTGAGGAAAAGGATGATCTGGCTACTACTAAGGCCGGAATAAAAGAGGTATATGAGGAGGCTAAGAAATTAATTCCCCATCTTCCCCATCAAGACCTGGTGGCTTCTTTTGCCGGTTTAAGAGCAGATGTTGAGGGAGGAGATGATTTTATTATTGAAGCCTCAAAAAAGATTAGGGGCTTTATCAATGTGGCAGGCATTGTGTCACCCGGCCTAAGTTCAGCCCCGGCTATTACCGAAATGGTCAGCGATATTTTAAAAGAGGTAGCACAAAAAATTTACCCCCAATTAGAATTAAATTATAAGAATAATTTTACTGAGACCTTGCCCGCCCAACCAAGATTTACAGACTACGTAGATAAGATAGAAAAATGGCAGGAGATTATAGAAAAAGATTCCGATTATGGAGAAATTATTTGTCGGTGTGAGAAGGTAAGCAAAGGAGAGATAATAAGGGCTATCCATCGGCCTGTGCCCGCAAAAAGTCTTGATGCCATAAAGAGAAGGACCAGAGCAGGGATGGGCAGATGTCAGGGAGGTTTCTGCAGTCCCAGAGTTTTAAGAATCCTATCTGAAGAGTTAAAAATTTCTCCTCTAAGAATAACTAAAAAAGGACCGGGTTCAGAAGTTTTAAAAACTATGACTAAAGAGATGATTAAGGAAACAGGAGTTAAAATTAAAGATGAAGTTAGAGTATGATTTGGTAATTATCGGAGGAGGCCCAGCTGGCCTGGCTGCTGCTTTAGAAGCAGAAAAAAATGGAGTAGAAAATATTCTGCTTTTAGAAAGAGATAAATATCTGGGGGGAATTCTTTTTCAGTGTATCCATAATGGATTTGGCTTACAATATTTTAAAGAAGACTTGACCGGACCGGAATATGCTGATAGATTTATTACCCAAATCAACAACCATAAAATTGACATAAAAACTGAAACTATGGTAGTTAAGATAACCCCAAATAAACAGATTATCGCTTTAAATAGAAATGATGGTTTATTGTGCATCAAAGCCAGGGCTATTGTCTTGGCTATGGGGTGCCGGGAAAGAACGCGGGAAGCGATTGCTATAGCCGGGAGTAGACCTGCCGGGATATTTACTGCGGGTACTGCCCAGAGATATATTAATATTGAAGGATATATGCCAGGTCGGGAGGTAGTTATTCTTGGTTCCGGTGACATTGGAATGATTATGGCACGCAGGATGACTTTAGAAGGGGCAAGGGTTAAGGCGGTCCTGGAAATTATGCCTTTTTCTACCGGACTAACAAGAAATAAGGTTCAGTGTCTGGATGATTTTGATATTCCCTTAAGATTCAATCATACTATTACCCGAATTGAGGGGGAAAAGCGGGTAGAAAAGGTGACTATCGCTCAGGTGGATAAAAACTTGCAAGTGATTCCTGGAACCGAAGAAGAGATAAGCTGTGATACCATCCTTCTCTCGGTTGGATTAATCCCTGAAAATGAATTGACTAAAGAGGTGGGGATTAAATTAGATCCTATAACCGGAGGTCCTATAGTCAACGAAAATAGAGAAACAGAGATTGAGGGGATTTTTGCCTGTGGGAATGTTTTGCAGGTGTATGATTTAGCAGATTATGTTTCAGAAGAGGGAGAGATTGTAGGTAAAGTGGCGAAGGAATATCTTATGGGAAAGAGAAGGTATCGTTCCCAGTCAGTAAAAATAATCCCTGGTGAAAATATTGGTTATGTAGTCCCCCAGCATATCGATTTTCTTGTTCCGGACCGGAAAAAAATAAAACTGTTTATGAGAGTAAAAAAAACAGAAGAGAGAGTCAGGATTAATTTAATAGATGATAAGGGTAAAGTCTTGAGTTCTTATAAGAAGGGGATTGTAACTCCCGGAGAGATGGAAAGTGTTTATTTGCCAGAGGTTTTATTGAAAGACAGGTTAAAAAGTTTAACCGTTTCTGTGGGAAAGGAGGATAAGGAGCAAAGATAATGGAAGAAAAAGAGATAGTATGTGTTAGTTGCCCTATGGGTTGTCGGATGACTGTACAGGCCAAAGAAGGAGATATTATATCTATCACCGGAAATGACTGTCCTAAGGGAATTGAATATGCTAAAGAGGAATTTACCAACCCGCTAAGAATTTTACCCACTACAGTTAGGGTGATTGGTGGCGAATTGCCTTTAGTGTCGGTAAAGACGGAAAAAGCAATTCCTAAAGGATTATTATTAAAAGCTATGGCAGAAATTGCAGAGATTGAAGTGAAAGCCCCCATTAAAATAGGTCAGGTAATTAAAGATGATTTGATCGGAACAGGCGTAAGCCTGGTTGCTACCCG
>JAHJOY010000229.1 GCA_018819665.1 bacterium | reverse complement strand
CATCACTGAGTAGGCAATTGCGGTCTTGTTATAAGAAAAATTCCCTCCCTTAGAATTAAGATATTCTACCTCATTATAATCTTTTGTTATAGTGACATCACAACGCAATTTTCGGCTAAAATCTTTTAATCTTTCTACAATGCTTTCGCCAACTTTAACCATCTCTTCAATGCTCTTATCTACTACTTTTTTATCGTATATATTTATCTTTTCTTTCCCGCTTCTTTTTGCTTCCTCTGGAAAATCAAAAGAAGCCGTTGAGCCAAATTCTGAGGTAGCTACCGCCTTTTCAATCATTAAATCAAAATCTTCACTTCCCGTAAACGAAGAGAATCCTATTCTCCCTTTGTTTATTACTCGTAATGCCTTCCCCTCACTCTCAGAAATATCGACAGATTTTAATCTGTTTACCTCAAAATTAACCGGAATAGTCTTGCTCTTTGCTTTAAATAGTTCGGCTGAGTCTACTTCCTTACAGGCCTGTTGTAACAATTTTTCCATCTCATCTACCTCCTACTACTACCTTTTTTATCCTGAGATGAGGACTTCCAAAAGATACTGGAAGAGGATTTTGCCCCGCTTTCCCGCATCCCCCACCGGATTCAATCATCTTCAAATCATTTCCTACTCCCTCAATATTAAGAAGGGTGGTAAATAAATTCCCACTCAATACTACATCTTTAACCGGTTCAGCAATCTCCCCTTCTCTTATCATAAAACCTTCTCCGGCACTAAAAGTAAACATCTCAAAGGTAGTCATCCCTCCATAGCAGTCCTTGGCATAAATTCCTTTTTTTATTCCGGATAATAAATCTTTAAAAGGAACATCTCCATTTTCGATATAAGTATTGGTCATTCGAACAATAGGTTTAAACCGATAATTGAGAGCACGGGCGTTTCCGGTTGGCTCTTCCCCCATTTTAGCAGCAGTTTCCCGCGAATGAAGTCTGCCTGTCAGAATTCCCTCTTTTATCAGATAATTTTTCTTTGTTCTAACTCCTTCATCATCATATTTGGCAGAACCTAATAAATCCGGAATAGAACCATCATCAACTACATTAAGATTAGGTGAGCCAAATTTCTTCCCTAATTTCATTAAACCACTCATCCTCTTGTCTTCATATAAAAAATCAGCTTCACTAAGATGTCCAAAAGCCTCATGGATAAAAACCCCGCCTAATGTCTGATCTAAAATAACCGTATATTCCCCACCTTCCACCGGCTGTGCCTTAAGAAGATTGACTGCCCGAAAAGCTGCTTTTTGTGCTTTAGTGGAAATTCTTTCCATTACTCCAAAATCCTTGGTAGTTCCAACACTTTCACTGGCCATCTGAACATTGTCCCCCTCTCGGGCTATGGCTGTAAAGCGCACACTTAAAAACGGCCTTTCCTGTTCGATATAACTACCTTCCGAATTGGCAAAATAAATAGTAGAAAATCTGTCGGTATAGATTACATTAGAGGATTGGATCTTTGGATTAAAATTCATAATTATATTATTATAATTTTCCATTAAATCTTTCTTCTCTCTCAAACTTATCTGACGGAAATCCTTGTCTAATTCTTGGTTAATTATTTCTACAACTGGCGAAATAATAGCCAATTTGCTCTCTTCTTTGCCAATTAAACTCGCCACTTCTATTGCCTCTCTAACTTTCTCTTCTAAATCATCAAACTGATTAAAAGAAACAAAACCCCATCCCCCTTTTACCAGGGCACGAACATTTCCTCCTGTCTGCTGGGAACAATTTATCTTTTCTAAATTCTCCCCTTGAAAATGAATGGTAGTAACTTCTTTTTTTTCCGCTCTTATCTCGATATAATCTGCTTTATTCTTTTGATTTTCTAAAATCTTTTCTAAAATCTCTCTCTCCACTATCTTCTCCTTCCTTTCGTGGGAATGACATAATTAGAAATCCCCTTTCCCTCTAATTATTCCAATTCTAACCTTCCCCTGCCCTGTATAGTAGATATCTTACTATACAGGGTCTGTCTCATTTATTTTATTTTTTAATATTGCTTCTTCATCTAAATAAATTGACCTTTCTAACCACCAAATCCACTTGCTCCATTTTTCATTAAAATTTTT
>JAHJOY010000228.1 GCA_018819665.1 bacterium | reverse complement strand
GATGAAGAAAAAATTATTGCAGGCGATAATTTATATATTTTGATTAAAAAAGATTATTTTTTGGAGTTAAATGAAATTTTCAACGAAAAGCCTTTAAGCGTGCAAAATGTTATGATTTTGGGAGGAAGCAGAATTGGGATTCAAACTGCCTTGATATTAGCAAAATTAGGCATTAGCACTAAATTAATTGAAAGAGACAAAGAAAAATGTGAAAAAATTGCCGAAAGTCTTCCTCACACCTTAGTAATAAATGGCGATGGTACTAATATTGATCTTTTAAAATCTGAAGGTATAGAAACCACTGATGGTTTCGTTGCAGTCACTGGATTTGATGAAGATAATCTTTTAGTAGCCTTGTTAGCCAAACACCTGGGCACAAAAAAGGTAATTGCCAAAGTAGATAGAATGAATTATATTCCCATACTGGAAAAAATTGGAGTAGATGCTGTAGTAAATCCCAGAATGACTACTGCTTCTGCCATCTTACGATTTATTCGAAGAGGGAAAATAATTTCTCTAACTTTATTGAAAGAAGGAGAAGCCGAAGTTATTGAATTGATAGTTAGTCCCCACTCAAAAATTATTAACACACCATTAAAAAAAGCTAATTTACCCCAGAATAGCATTATCGGTGCAATTGTTCGTAAAGATGAAGTTATTATCCCTCATGGCAATGATATCATTCAACCTGAAGATGAGATAATTATATTTGCCTTGTCATCTGATATAAAGGAAATTGAAAAAATATTCGATGGTGGGGAGAAATAAAATTGAAATATAAGATTGTCCTAAATACCTTAGGTAGCCTTTTATTTTTCTTAGGATTAAGTATGTTGTTTCCTCTTTTGTATGCTATTTACTATCAGGAAACAGTAATTAATGCTTTCTTACTTTCTATGGCTATTACTTCTTTAAGCGGTCTTTTGTTATGGAAATTTTTTTCTTCAAAAGAACCTATCGGTCATAAAGAAGGATTTGCTATTGCTACCCTGGGTTGGATATTGGCTGCTGGTTTTGGAGCACTCCCCTTTTTATTTGCCGGCACTTTCCCTAGTTTTATTGATGCTTATTTTGAATCAATGTCCGGATTTACCACTACCGGGGCTACTGTACTTGTCCCCATTGAAGGAAATCCTTATGCAATTCTTTTCTGGCGGGACTTTATCCAATGGTTGGGCGGCATGGGAATTATAGTTCTGGTAGTAGCTATCCTTCCGGCCTTGGGAGCAGGAGGAATGCAATTATTTAGATCAGAGGTCCCCGGACCAGAACCGGATAGGTTAAAGCCCAGAATTAAAGAAACCGCTAAACTTCTCTGGGCAGTATATATATTATTTTCTGTTTTACAGGTAGCTTGTTTATATTTTACCGGAATGACCTTGTTTGATGCCCTTACCAATATGTTCGGCACCATGCCTACGGGGGGATTCACTCCCAGAAACCTAAGTGTAGGAACATATGATAATCCTGTTTTTGAAAATATAATAATTCTCTTTATGTTTATTGCCGGAGCAAACTTTACCCTTCATTATAAAGCTCTTCATGGAAATCCAAAAAGCCTGTTTAAGGATAGGGAATTTCTTTTTTATTGTGGAGTAATACTATTCTCAATCTTAGCTATCACCACAGAACTTAGATTTTATATTTATAATTCAATTTTTACCGCTCTAAGATATGCTTCTTTCCAAGTAGTATCTATCGCCACTACTACTGGTTTTGTTACTGCAGATTATGATACATGGCCGGCATTTTCTAAAAGTGTATTACTAATCTTAATGTTTATAGGCGGTTGCGCCGGTTCAACCGGAGGGGCTATTAAAAATATTCGGGTTCTGCTCCTCTTAAAACAGGCCTATAGAGAATTTCGTAAACTAATTCATCCTCAAGCGATAACTCCGATTAGATTAGGAGATAAGGTAGTTTCTGAAAGCGTGATGCGCAATATTACCGGATTTTTCTTTCTTTATATCTCTATTTTTGTTATCTCTTCTTTTATAATGACCATATTGGGGCTGGATATAGTCAGTGCAATGGCATCAGTTGCCGCCACTTTAGGGAATGTAGGACCCGGTCTTGGGCTGGTCGGTCCAGTTCAGACTTATGCCTTTATACCACCTTTGGGAAAAATTGTTTTAACTCTTTGCATGTTATTGGGTCGATTGGAAATATATACGGTTTTAATTCTGGTAGTCCCAGAATTTTGGAGAAAATAGCAATTTAAATTAAAAGCTAAATTTAAAAAACGAGGTAAGAAACTATATCACTTATTAAAACAATTAAAGAAAAAAAACTATCGCCACCACAAGTATTATTATTTGGGTTTCTGACAGTAATTATTATAGGCGCTATCCTTCTTAATATACCCGCAGCTTCCAGTACAGGGAATAGTGTCGGTTTTATTAATGCCCTTTTCACTGCCACTTCTGCCACTTGTGTTACCGGATTGATTGTGCTGGATACAGGAAAAGATTTTTCTACTTTTGGACAATTGGTTATCCTGATTCTCTTGCAATGCGGTGGATTAGGGATAATGACTATGTCCACCATGTTTGCCTTTTTAGCGGGGAAAAGAATCTCTTTAAGGCAAAGATTAATAATGCAGGAATCCTTAAACCAATTTTCTATCGGAGGATTAGTTCGTTTAGCTAAATATATCTTAATATTTACGGCAGTAATCGAAGTTGTAGGGGCAACTATCCTGTTCTTTTGCTGGCAGAAGATCTATTCCCCATTACAAGCTTTGTATCTGGCGGTCTTCCATTCTATTTCCGCCTTTTGCAATGCCGGATTTTCGCTCTTTTCAGACAGTATAATGCGCTACAAAGGAGATTTAATTATAAATCTTACTTTTATGATTTTAATTATATTGGGAGGGATCGGATTCTTGGTTTTATTAGAACTTTTTCAATACGGAAAAAACGGAACCCTCTCCTTACACGCTAAATTAGCTTTAAAAATCAGTTTTATACTTATTCTAATCGGTTTTACAATTATATTCTTTATAGAATCTAACAATCCTTCCACTCTAAGAGATTTGAATTTCCCCGAAAAAATATATGGTTCAATTTTCCAATCGGTTACCGCTCGTACTGCGGGTTTTAATACCATACACATTGGAAGTATGCAAAATGCCACCCTTTTCTTAATTATTATCTTAATGTTTATAGGTGCCTCTCCCAGTTCTACCGGGGGAGGGATTAAGACTACTACTTTCGGTTTGCTTATATTATACGTCTGGTCCTCACTAAAAGGGAAAGAAGAGATTCAAATCTTAAAAAGAAGAATATCACAGGATATAATTCCTAAAGTCTTAACTGTTATCACCCTCTCCTTGGGTCTGGTTATTACCATGACCATTCTATTATCCTATGTAGAAGGAGAGGATTTTATAAAAGTATTATTCGAGGTTGTTTCTGCTTTTGGCACAGTAGGATTGTCAACAGGTATTACTTCGTCTTTGAGTATAGCTGGGAAGATTATAATTATTATCACTATGTTTATCGGTAGAATTGGACCTTTAGGTCTTGCCTTATCATTAATTCAAAAACGAGAATCAGAAATAATTAAATATCCTGAAGAGAAAATTATGGTAGGATAAAAATAAATTGACCAATTCACCAATCTACCAATTTACCAATTGGCTTACATGTTAGTTTACCGGTTAGATAGTCGCCCAGTCAATTTAGTCGTTAGTGAATAGTCGTTAGCATATACTATAGCGGATAAGATAAGTATATAGTATAGCAAAGAATGAAAGAAATAGAAGCCAGTATTCAGAAGTCGGAATAAAATCGTATCTCGTATCTCGTGAATCGTATCTCGCATTTAGTTAATTAGTTAGTTGGTTAATTGGTTACCTGGTTGTCTAGTTAAAGAATTAATACCAAATCAGTGTAGAGGCACGGCGTGCCGTGTCTTCTTTTCCAACACGGCACGCCGTGCTGCTACTAAATACTAACGACTAAATAAAAAAGGAGGGAATTTTTCATGAAACAATTTATAGTTCTTGGTCTGGGCAGGTTTGGTTCGTCAGTAGCCATAACCCTGACAGAATTGGGATATGAAGTCCTGGGAGTAGATAGTGATCCGGAAAGAGTAAATGCCTTAAAAGACAAAATAACTGAAGCCGTTCAAGCAGATATTTCCGATGAAAGGGCCCTGGTTGAACTGGGCGCAAAGAACTTTGATGCAGCAATTGTAGGTGTCGGCTCAATTTTAGAATCAAGTATCTTAGCTGCTATTATATTAAAAGAAATGGGAATAAAATATATTGTTGCAAAAGCCCAAAATGCTCTTCATGGAAAGGTCTTGGAAAAGATTGGCGTCGATAAAATAGTATTTCCCGAAAGAGATATGGGGATCAGAATTGCTCGAAGTTTAATTACACCTAATATTAAAGATTATATAGAATTAGAGCCTGATCATAGTGTTATTGAAATTGAAGCCTTGCCTGACTTTATAGATAAAACTTTGAGTGAACTTGACTTGCGGAATAAATACGGAATAAATGTTTTAGCTATAAAAAGAGATAATAGCTTTAATATCTCACCTAAGGCAAAAGATGTAATAAAAAAGGGAGATTTTCTAATTGTAATTGGAGAGACTAAAAAAATTACTGAATTAGCTGGTAAATCTAGCCATTAAATTAGGCGTTAGTCTCAAATACAATTTTTCAATTTTTAGTATATAGCTAAAAATTTAAAACTAAAAGCGAAAAACCATAATTCAAAACTTAAAACTTTTTCTCTCAATACTAAATTTTAAGTTTTATTTTTTTGCTTCTTTATCTTTTTATTTTGCTATATAGTATGCGGGATAAGAAATATGATGCTCAATAGATAAAACAATATATTTAAATTTTTAATTTTAAGCTATGGTTTTACGTTTTGCGCTTTTCATTTTTCGTTTTATTACTATATGCTAATTGGGGCTTACGGAAAAAAGAAATTTCTATACAACTAAATTATATCTATATTAATAGGTAATCTTATCTTCAGGAAGATAAGGAGTTTTAATAAATATCAACTTTACCTCTTCCTGAGTATCATTCACAATATCGTGTTTTTCAAGAGGTTCTAATCGAAAGGCATCTCCTTCTTTTACTCTATATTCCACATCATTCACCAAAATTTTAGGAGAACCTTTTATAAAATAAAAAGTCTCCTCTACCTCTTTATGCCCATGAGCACCCGTAGTTTTACCTGGTTTTAAAAGAATTATTCCCCAATCGATACGGGGTCCTCTCAGAATATATTTTACTCCCCAATCTCCTTCCCTAAATTTACATTCTTTCTCATTTACCCTTTGCATATATCCTCCTTCACCCCCTGCTATTCAACATTATTTGGAAAAAGAGGAACAGAGAACCGTCCCCTGTTCTTTTTTTAAAATCGTTTCCAAAAGTTTTTTGCTTGTTCTTTTACTCTTCTGATAATTCTTTCGTAATCTAAACCACTTATCTCTCGATCTTCCATTAATATTTTGCCGCCTACAATAGTGGTATCGACCATATCTCCGCTTATGCCGAATAAAATATGGAAATAAGCATTTTCACTGGTAATAGGAGTAGGCGGATAATAATTTACCACTATAACATCAGCTGGGGCTCCGGTCTGAAGGACTCCCAAAGTTTCACCAAAGAACCTGGCGGCAATATCACGGTTATTCTTAAAAGCCATCTGAAAGACCTCTTCCCAGCCAGCCTGAGGATTATGTGACTCGTGTTTTTGTAAGAGATTAGCCACTTTAATACTTTCAAACATATCGGTAGTATAACCGTCAGTCCCCAATCCTACTGTTATACCTTTATCTATGGCAGCCTTAATTGGAGCCGCACCCACGGCATTGCCCATATTAGATTCGGGATTATGAATTAAATAACTGTCATTGTTCTTTAAAATTTCCAATTCCTCTTCTTTAAGATGAACCCCATGGATAGCTAAAGTTCCGGGTCGCAAGATATGAAAACGATTTAAGCGTTCTGCTACTCCTTTATAACCCCGGGTTTTGCTTTCATAGAAATCAGCTATACCCTCTGCAACATGAATATGAAAAGGTACTCCCAGCTCATCTGCCAGAGCAGCCACTTCAGATAAGGTTTCATTATTCAAAGTAAAAGAAGCATGAAGTCCGATCATCCCTCCTAAGTAACTTTTACCTTTTAGTTGCGCCTTTTTTATAAATCTTTCGTTTTCTCTGATTCCATCTAAGGCCTTTTCATGACCGTCCCGGTCAGAAATCTCGTAAGATAGATTAGCTCGAATACCGGTCTGACGGACTGCTTCAGTAATTATATCTAAACTACCATCGATAAGATTACTGCTGGCATGATGGTCAAAAATAGTAGTGGTTCCTTTTTTAACACAATCTAAAAGAGCATAAATAGCACTACAATATATATCTTCCTCGTTTAAAACCTTATCTAATCTCCACCATAGTTTTTCTAAAATTTCCACAAAATTTTTAGGCGGCTGGTCAGTTTTAAGGTCCATACCTCGAGCAAAAGTGCTATAAAGATGCATATGGGTATTAATCATGCCCGGCATTATTATCTTACCCTGAACATCTTTAAATGCAGCTTCAGGATATTTTGAAATTAATTTTTCTGTCTCTCCGATAGCAACAACATTCTCTTCCTCGATTACTACTCCGCCGTTAGAAATAACTCGGGAATCTTTATCAAAAGTTAAAACTGTTCCGTTTCCGATAATCAACATTTTTCTCCCCTCCTTCCTTTTCTTATAGGTGGGGTCAGGCCTACACTTGACACTTTAAAAATTTGTAGACAAGTGTCAAGTGTAGGCCTGACCCCATTATCCGTCAATCATTTTTTGGGAAATTTTATTTGCTTTTTCCGCCACTTTATCTTCATCAATAGTAACCAATCTTCCATCGCGAACTACAATCTTACCATTAACTATAGTAATATCCACAATTTGAGAATCACCAGAAGTTACCAGAGCAGAAACAGAATCGGACAAACCCCCGGCAAATCCTAATCTTTTTGTATTGATTAGAAACATATCTGCCGCTTTCCCTTCTTCAAGACTGCCGATCTCCGGCTGGTTAAGGACATCACGACCACCATTGGTAGCCATGCTCAGTACCTCTTCGGTAGATATACTGGAGATACCATAAATTAACCGATGCATCAAAAAAGCTGCTTTAAGTTCTGCAATCATATTAGAGGAATCATTGCTGGCACTGCCATCAACTGCCAATCCCACCGCCACTTTCTTTTTTAACATATAAGGGATATTCGCTGCCCCGGAAGCCAGTTTCTGATTGGAAACCGGACAATGAGCTACTCCCGTTCCTGTTTCAGCTAATAAATTTATTTCTTTTTCATTTAGGTGGACACAATGGGCAAACCAGACATCATCTCCCAACCAGCCGACTTTTTCCATATAATCCAATGGCCGCAGACCAAAAGTTTCCTGACAAAATTCATCTTCATCTTTAGTCTCTGCCAGATGAGTATGACTCCCCACTTTATAATTCCGAGCTAATTTAATCGATTCTCTTAAAAGATTTTCAGTAACGGAAAATGGGGAACAAGGGGATAATACCACTCTTTGCATAGCAAAAGGCTTGTAATTATGAAATTTTTCGATAACCCGCTGAGAATCGGTCAGTATCTCTTCTTCTGTCTGCACTACTGAATCCGGAGGCAATCCACCATCTTTTTCACTTAAAGACATAGAACCTCTACTTCCATGAAATCGGATGCTAATTTCTTGAGCTGCTCTGAATTCTTCATCTACCAGTTCTTTTGGCTGGTCCTTGGGAAAAACATAGAATTGATCCACTGCAGTAGTGCAACCGGTCTTTAGAAGTTCTCCCATAGCTACCAGACTGCTGTAATAAACCGCTTCGGGAGTTAAGCGAGACCAGATAGGGTAAAGATATTTTAACCAATTAAATAGCTCTACATTCTGTACTTGAGGAATATTTCTGGTTAAGGTTTGGTAAAAGTGGTGATGGGTATTAATCAGCCCAGGATAAAGAAAATAATCAGAACCGTCAATTATCTCATCAGCTTCAACTTTTATATCACGGGCAATTTTGCTTATTATATTATCTTTAATCAAAAGACTGTAACTTTTTAATCTGGTTCTTTCTCTGTCCATAGTTACAATCTCTTTTAAATTTTTAATTAATATAGAAGACATTTAAAAAATCTCCCCTCTTTTTAGAGGGGTCAGGTCTTCACATTTGACATAACTTACCCTTAAATAAGATAGCCAAAAATGTTATGTCAAATGTGAAGACCTGACCCCTATTTATATTTATTTAGCTACACTTTCAATCGCTTCGATAATCTGTTCGTAACCGGTACATCGGCAGAGATTGCCCTCTAAGGCAGTTTTAATCTCTTCTCGGTTGGGATGAGGATTATGTATAAGTAAGGCCTTGGCAGACATCAACATCCCCGGTGTACAAAAACCACATTGTATGGCATGACAATCGATAAAGGCTTTCTGTAAAGAATCAAGCTTCCCATCTACTTCCAGCCCTTCAATAGTCAATACTTCACTCCCTCCAATCTGTCCGGTAAGAATCAGACAGGAAGAAACTGCTTTTCCGTCAAGGATAACCGTACAAGCCCCACATTCACCGATACCGCACCCTTCTTTGGTCCCGGTTAATTTTAATTGCTCCCTTAAAGTATCAATTAAACGCTCTTTGGGACCCACTTTTAAAGTTACTTCCTTACCGTTAACAATGAAAGTTACTGTAACCTTACTCATTGGTTTTTGCCTCCTTGATAATTCTTTCCAGTGCTCTCTTAATCAGGACAGCAATGGTCGGTTTTTTGTAGGGAGTGGACCATCTTTCCCCGGTGATGGAGACCATTTCGTTACTGGTTATTTTACCAATCTCCTCTAAATTAATTTGAAATATTGAAATACCATTAATAGCTTCTTCTGTCACAGGCAAGGATTGGGGATAAGGGGTGGCAGACCCGGGAACAACTCTGGTATCTTGGAAAATACCTTCTTCATCTATTTTTGTAACCAGGGCAAGACTCAATCTGGCAATAGACAGGGCTTTTCTCCGACCGATTTTTTGAAAATCGGTATAATAATTATCACTAAGTAGAGGAATTTTTATTTTGGTTAATAGTTCATTGGCTTGCAATTTGGTCTTATAGGGACCGGCTAAAAATTCTTCCAAGGGCAATACTCTTTTGCCTTTCCTGGAAGTTAATTCTACCTCAGCCCTTAAGGCGATTAGAGGGGGTAAAAGATCTGCTGCCGGTGAGGCATTCACAATATTGCCTCCGATAGTGCCACGATTACGAATCTGGGTTGAACCAATAGTGTAAGCTGCTTCCATTAATACAGGAAAATTATTTTTGATGAGCGGCTCATTAATCAAGCGGGAATGGGTCACCAGTGGCCCTATCTCTATAAATTTATTAATTGAATTAATAATTTTTAATTCTGGGATGTTGCTTATGTCTAAGAGGTAATCAAAGTCTGGTAAGCGAGGGCTCTCTTTATAAAGGTTAACCAACAAATCTGTCCCTCCGGCTAATATATGAACTTTACTAAATTTATCTAAGTAATTTAGGGCCTCTTCTATTTTTTGGGTGGTTAAAAATTCGTAGGATATCATTTCTTTGTTCCCCCTTTACTTAAAGAATGTCCCAGTAAGACCCGTTCTAGATTAAGGGGTAAATGTCTGATTCTTTTTCCGGTTGCCTGAGCTACTGCATTGGCAATGGCAGGTGCACCCAGTTCTAAAGTTGGCTCACCGATAGATTTAGCACCGTAAGGACCATGAGGGTCGGGATTTTCTACAATAACCGGAATAATTTCTGGCATATCTTTTACTGTAGGAATCAAGTATTCATCAAAGTTAGTATTTTTAATGTAGCCATTTGCGGTTTCTACTTCTTCCATAATACCATAACCCAATCCCATCATTACCCCACCGTAGATCTGCCCTTTAAGGCAAGCAGGATTAATGGCTCTACCCACGTCATGGGCAGCGGTCATCTTTAATACTTCTATCTGACCGGTAGCTGTATCAACTTCCACTTCAGCTATCTGACAACCATAAACATAGGTAAAATATGGTCTGCCCTGACCGTTTTCTTCGTCCCAGGAAATATCAGGGGCTTTGTACCAACCGTAAACAGATAAAAATATTCCCTGCTGATTAGCTAAAGTTATAGCCTCGTCAAAAGAAATAATCTTTTGATTTTTATTTTTCTCATATATATTCTCATTTTTAAAATCCAAATTATTTGTTTTAATTTTAAATTCAGCTGCAACTATTTCAGCAAGGGTCTCTTTTAATTGATGAGCAGCATTTTTCACTGCATTACCCCCTAGTATGGTACTTCGAGAGGCAACAGTAGCCCCACTCTCAGGAGATACCGAAGTATCAACTTCCATATAGTTAATCCTTCTAATATCCACACCCAATTCTTCAGCAGCTATCTGGGTAAAAACAGTCTTTAAGCCTTCACCATTTTCAGCCAATCCACAGGAGATTAAGATACTCCCATCACGCTGAATAGCAACTATGGCTCCGGCGGCATCGGTTGCCTCAGCTCCCAGACTACAGCCTCGAAAACTGATAGCCATACCGATTCCTCTTTTTTTATCTCCTGATTGGGGTTTGCTGTATTCTCTGTATTTATCTTTATAATTGCTGGCTTCAACAGCTTTGTTAATTACCTCTTCCAGACTCACCTGGTGATTATCTAATTTCTGTCCGCTGGCAGTAATAGAATTATTGTGATATATGTTTTTTAAACGTAATTCCATGGGGGTCATCTTTAGTTCTTCGGCCAGTTCATCCATTAATGATTCCTGGGCAAAGATAATCTGTGGTGAACCATAACCTCTCATCGCCCCGGTATACACATTATTGGTGTAATATCCATAAGTATCTGTCTTCACATTAGGTAATTCATAGGGACCGGTTGCCTGGACAACTGAACGCCAGGTAACAAAAGGAGTCTGGCAGGCATAAGCTCCGCTATCGGCTAAACACTTAATTTCCATTGCTGCCAGCTTACCTTCTTTGGTAGCACCTACCTTATATTTCATTTTATAAGGATGGCGTTTATAACTTTCGAGAATTGATTCATCTCTGGTATTAACCATTTTAACCGGTCGATTAGTTTTTAACGCTAAGAGGGCAGCCCGGGCAGCCATAGAAGACATAACTTCATCTTTACCCCCAAATGATCCACCCATATGATTCTGAATTATTCTCACTTTGTTCAAGGGTACCTTAAGCACACTTGCTACGGCATTCCGGCAGGAAAAAGGATTCTGAATCGAACCATAGATAGTGACTAAAGTATTATGTTCATAGGGCACTGCCACGAGTGACTCAGGTTCAATATAAGCGTGTTCTACAAATTGAGTGGTATATTCTCTTTCTAGTATTACCTCCGCCTGGGCGAAACCTCTTTCTGTATCCCCTTTTCTCAATCGATGATGAACCACCTGATTATTTTCTAACTCTGAATGGACTAAGGGAGCGCCTTTTTTTGCTGCTTCCTCCGGGTCAAAAATACCCGGTAATTCTTCATATTCTACTTTAATTAATCCCAGGGCCTTTGCAGCTGCTTCTTTAGTTTCGGCAGCAACGACAGCAATGCCATCACCGATATACAAAACCTGTTGTCGAGCTAAAACCTGTTGATTTTGAACAATTACTCCAAATTCATTATTAGGAATATCATCTGCCGTTATAACTGCTTCAACGCCCGGACAGGTTAGAGCTTTTTCGATGTCTATCTTCACGATTCGGGCATAAGGATATTTGCTTCGTAAAACTTTACCATAAAGCATGTTGGGGAAGTAAAGGTCAGCAGCAAATTTAGCTTTGCCGATAACCTTTTCGTAGGCATCGACTCGTATTATCGGTTTATTAACTTTACTATAAACCATTTCTTCGCCTCTCTTTTTTGTGACAGGGGACGGTTCTCTGTCACAAAATTTATCCTATTTCAACAGACCAGTTCTCTCGTTAAACTCTCTAATTAATTTATCTATCTTACTTGTCTGTTGGTGAATACCGCCCCAGTAATTCTCATAATCATACCATTGAGCATCTAACTCCTCTAAGTCTTTTCCCTGTTGTTCTATCCAGGTAAAGTATTTGAGGTTATGGATTCTTTTTCTATCCTGATAGGTTAATTCTTGCATATAATCAGTAGTAAGTGCCTGTAAGTTACGATGAAAATCGATGGCTGCATCAGTTTCATTATAAGGACCAAATTCTTCTTCCAGTTCTTTTAATCGGGAACCATACATTTCCATAGAATCAGTAAAAACAGTTAAGACTATATCTTTTTCGGTAAGTTCATAATATTTAGCAAACTTTATCGCCATAATCATATTAGCCACACTGGAGATTCCCATTAGAGGTAATTTTTCAATTATTTCTGCAGGAACACCTTTTTTACTCAAATATTTCTGACCAATAGGTTCGTTGAATAGACGGATTATCCCCATACTATTGTTATCGTCTACCGCAATAACCATATCAGTATTTTTTGCATTATGAATCCAGGGGACATGTTTATCTCCTATCCCCTCAATGCGATGAGCACCAAAACCATTAGCCAGAAGTGTGGGACATTGTAAGGCTTCACCGGCAGCTATCTTACTGGTAGGGAATTTTTCTTTCATATAATCTCCACAACCTAAAGTACCAGCGGAACCGGTAGTCAGAACCACTCCTGCATAATTATCTTTTGAATTCATTACTTGAGATAAGACCTCTTCCATGGCATGACCGGTAACCTCATAATGCCAGAGATGATTACCAAATTCATCAAACTGATTAAATATTACTACATTATCTCTGGTCTTCTTTAATTCCCAGGTCTTATCGAAAATTTCTTTTACATTACTCTCAGTTCCAGGAGTAGCAATTACTTCTCCGGCTACTTTGGATAACCAATCAAAGCGCTCTCTACTCATCCCTTCCGGTAGAATAGCAATTGACTCGCAGGAAAGCAGGTCGGCATTATAAGCCCCACCCCGACAGTAATTGCCGGTAGAAGGCCAGACTGCTTTCTGGGAAGTAGGGTCAAATTGGCCGGTCACTAATCTGGGGACCAGACACCCAAAAGTAGCTCCGACTTTATGAGCTCCGGTAGGAAACCATTTACCCACTAAAGCGAATATTCTGGCTTTTACTCCGGTTAATTCAGGGGGTAATTCTACAAAATTAACTCCATCGAATTGACCTCCTTTTTTTACCGGTTCATTCTTCCAGGTAATCCGAAAAAGATTATAAGAATTAATATCCCACAATCCTATATCCTTCAAGTTATCTTTGATTTTATCGGGAATAAGTTCTGGATTTTTCATCTGTTCAAAAGTGGGGATGATAATATTTTTTTCTCTGGCTCTTTCTATGGTTCTCTTAAGTTGTTCTTCATGAATAGTTAAATCGATCATTCTTTCTCCTCCTTTTTTTAGTCGTTAGTGAATAGTGAATAGTCGTTAGCTGTAGGGGTCGGATTTATCCGACCCGAAACGGGTTCGATGAATCGAACCCCTACCTTACACAGTAGACAGGCGAGACGCCTGTCCTACATTAATAAAATAAATCATTACATATCATACGTTATTTATCATCTTCTCTCTACGCTAATATACAAGATACGATTCACGAGATACGAGATACAAATTCTGCTCCTGACTTCTATTCTGTAAACTCGCAACTTGTAACTTGTAACCTGAAACTTGCATGACAGGGCACGGTTCCTTGTCACGTTAGGAATTCAACAAAAGTATCAACTGCCCGATAAAGAGATTCCAATTCAATATATTCATCGTTTTGATGGGCCTGGGCAATATCGCCAGGTCCAAATATAATAAAGGGTACCTTCTTTTCAGGAATAATGGTCCCTCCATCGGTACAGTATTTTACAATTATCGCCTCTTTCACTCCTGCAACTTGCATAAATTTTTGGATATATAAATTATCTAAACCGGTAAAGATAGGGGGATGATAATTAAATATTTCT
>JAHJOY010000227.1 GCA_018819665.1 bacterium | reverse complement strand
AGTTTTGAATTTTGAATTATGGTTTTTCGCTTTTCGCTTTAAGTTTTTAGTTTAATACTGACGCGATACGCGATACGCGATACGCAATACGATATATTAGACTCGGAGGTGAATGTAAAAATGGTAGCAGGAATATTGGGAGAGAAATTAGGAATGACAAGGATATTTGCCAAAAATGGAGAATCTATTCCGGTAACTGTAATTTTAGCCGGTCCCTGTCAGGTAATACAGAAGAAAACTATAGAAAAGGATGGTTATAATGCAGTTCAATTGGGTTTTAAGGGAGTAAAAGAGAAAAAAATTTCCAAACCCATAACTAACCATCTTAATAAATATAAAGTAAAACCAATAAAGCATATCAGAGAATTTAAGGTTGACGATTCCAACAAATATTCATCTGGTGCAGAAGTAAAGGTAGATATTTTTAAAGAAGGTGACAAGGTAGATATTGTAGGAATATCTAAGGGAAAAGGGTTTGCTGGTGCAATTAAGAGACATAATTTTTCAGGTGGGCCTAAGACCCATGGCCAGAAGGAGTATTTTAGATCAGTTGGCTCAATTGGAGCTACAGATGCAGCTCGAGTTTTTAAGGGGCAAAAATTGCCAGGACATATGGGAACAGATAGAGTTACGGTGAAAAATATAGAGGTAGTAAAAATTAACCTCGAAAGAAATTTAATTTTAGTTAGAGGTTCAGTTCCCGGTGCAAAAGGAGCAGTGCTTGTAATTAATAAAAATGGGTAATTTAAGTATATTTTTACCAGGGAAGGAGGATTGTTTATGATTGCTTTATCAGTTCATAATATTAAAGGAGAAAATGTTGGAGAAGTTTCCCTAAAAGATAATATTTTTAATACTAAAGTAAATAAATATCTTGTTCATCAAGTGGTTAAGCGTTATTTAGCAAACAGAAGAAGAGGGACTGCTTCTACAAAAAATAGAAGCGAAGTAAGAGGTGGAGGAGCTAAACCCTGGAAACAAAAGGGAACTGGAAGGGCTAGAGCAGGAACTAACCGTTCACCTATTTGGGTAGGAGGCGGAATTGTATTTGGGCCCGCCCCGAGAGATTATTCCTTTTCTTTGCCTAAAAAAATGAAAGTTGCCGCCTTAAAATCGGTACTATCAGATAAGTTAGAGAATAAAGAAATTATAATTGTAGATAAATTATCATTAGAAGAAAATAAGACTAGTAAGATGGTGGAAATTTTAATAAATTTGCAAGCATTTAAAAAACCATTAATAATAATTGAAAAAGAAGATAACGGTATAGCACAAGCAGCAAGAAATATTAAAGGGGCACAGGTCTTGCCCGTTTCTAAAATAAATACCTATGATCTTATAAACCATGAAAAGATAATAATTACCAAAAAAGCTTTGAAGCGAATTGAGGAGGTGTTAATATAATGCCTTCAGATAGAGATATTATATTAGAACCGATAATTTCAGAGAAAACCGTAAGATTAAAAGAAGAAAATAAATATGTATTTAAGGTAGATTGGAAAGTCAATTCTACTGAAATTGGAAAATCTATTGAAGAGAAATTTAAAACTAAAGTTGCAAAAGTAAATATTATGAAGATGCCAGGTAAAAAGAAGAGTTTAGGAAAATACTCTGGAAAGACGCCGCATTGGAAGAAAGCGATAGTTACCCTAAAAAAGGGTGAAAAAATTAAAGAATTAGAAAATATTTAGAACTTAAAAAGATATTTAAGGATGGTGTAGATTAAAGTGGCGGAGATAAAAAAATTTAAACCTACTTCTCCTGGGAGAAGATTTATGACCATTTCGACCTTTGATGAAATAACTACTGATAAGCCAGAAAAATCTTTAACCGTAGGTCTTAAAAAAAGAGGCGGAAGAAATAATCAAGGCAGAATAACAGTTAGGCATCAAGGCGGTGGAAGTAAGAGAAAGTATAGAATAATAGATTTTAGGAATCAAAAAGAAGGAATTCCGGCAAAGGTTTCTAGTATTGAATATGATCCTAATCGTTCAGCACGGATTGCTTTACTCAAATACTACGATGGAGAAAAGAGATACATCCTATGTCCGGTAAATTTAAAAGTGGGAGATGTAATTATATCCGGAAGAGATGCGGATATAAAGGTAGGAAATACAAAATCATTAAAAGATATCCCTACTGGTACATTAATTCATAATATTGAATTAAGACCAGGACAAGGCGGCAAATTAGTTCGTTCAGCCGGAGCAGTAGCTCAACTTATGGCTAAAGAAGGAAAATATGCTCATGTTAAATTACCTTCCGGAGAAGTAAGGTTAATACATTTAGAGTGTAAAGCCAGTATCGGGCAAATTGGTAACCTTACTCATGAAAATTTATCTATTGGTAAAGCAGGCAAAAGTAGATGGTTAGGGATAAGACCAACGGTTAGAGGGGTAGCCATGAATCCTGTTGATCATCCCATGGGCGGAGGAGAAGGAAAGAGTTCTGGAGGCAGACACCCGTGTTCTCCAACTGGTATACCGTCAAAGGGGTATAAGACCAGAAAAAAGAATAAACTTTCAGATAAATATATTGTAAAAAGAAGGACGAAAAAATAGTAAATAAGGGAGGCAGTTGTTTTAGATGTCTAGATCTTTTAAAAAAGGACCTTATATTAATGAAAAATTATTAAGTAAAATTAGAGAACTAAATCAGAAGAGAAAGAAAACTATAATTAAGACTTGGTCTAGAAGTTCGACGATTTTTCCTATAATGGTTGGACATACCATTGCCGTACATAATGGTAAAAGACATATCCCAGTGTATATTACCGAAAACATGGTAGGCCATAAATTAGGAGAATTTTCTCCTACTAGAATTTTTAAGGGGCATAGTGCTCATACTGAAAGATCAACCTCGGTAAAGTAGTTAATAATATTAGGTAGTAAAATATT
>JAHJOY010000226.1 GCA_018819665.1 bacterium | reverse complement strand
GAATTAATATGATAAGAAAGAATATATGTTTTCCACATAATCTGTTAGAAGAAACGAAAAAACTAAGCAAGGAAATGAATATTAATTTCAGTTATTTTGTTCGAGAAGCTACAAAAGAATATATCGAAAAAGTAAAAATGGAAATATTAAAAAAAGAATTAATCAAACAATGCAAAGATACTGTAAAATTAAATCTTAAAATATGCGATGATTTTAAATATGTTGATGGAGAAAATATATAATAAAAAATGGATATATTTAGAGGAGATATTGTATATGTAAATCTGGACCCGACAGAAGGTTCAGAAACTGGGAAAATAAGACCTTGTTTGGTTATTCAAAATAATGTACTTAATTCAGCTTCTCCAACTACTATTGTAGTTGTTATTACAAGTAGAGATCGGTTTAAAAAGAAATATCCAAGTCATGTATGGATTAATAAGAGTGAAAGTGGTTTAACAAAAGACAGTACTATACAATGTGAACAGATCAGAACTATAGACAAGGGTCGTATAATAAATAAAATAGGCTCTATAGATAATAGCTATTTAAAAAAAGTAGAAGAAGCTATTAAAATTACCCTATCATTTGAAAAATATTCCCAATTGTAATTTTGCAAAGAAGTATTTCTTAAACAAAAAGAAAACCCTCATATAGCCTTCATTTTCCCTTCCATTTGGCAATGTCAAGGTCAATTGAACAAAATTGTCTTCTTCCTTCAAGGCAATTTTTTGCTTTTAGATTAATAAAGTGATATTATATTTCTTGAAAGTGTTATAAATAGCATTTTGGAGAAATAAGATGAAATATTTAGAATTAAAGAATGAATTAAGGGATTTTACGATATTTTCCTTAAATGAGATTAAAAATATTGAACCTAGTTTTCATCGGAGAAGATTAAATGAGTGGCAGGATAAGGGCTATATTAAGAAAGTAGTTCGTGGATATTATATCTTTTCTGATTTAAAACTTAATGAGGAAATTTTATTTAAAATTGCCAATCGCATTTATTTGCCATCTTATATCTCCCTGGAAAGTGCCTTATCTTATTATCATTTAATTCCCGAAAGCGTTTATGGAATTACCTCTATTTCTACTCGAAAGACTTATCATTTTATCACATCTACCGGAGAATTTATTTATCGGACTTTAAAGCCTTCGCTTTTTTTTGGCTATGATTTAATAAAGTTTCACGAAAAATATTTAAAAATGGCCAGCATAGAGAAAGCTCTGTTGGACTATTTTTACTTGCATTCAGATATAGAAACAGAGCAGGATTTTGATAGTTTACGGATAAATAAAGAGATGTTTTTTAGTCAGATTAGTAATCCTAAATTAATGAAATTTTTAGAAAAGTTTAATCAAAAGAAATTAACCGGAAGAATTAATCGTTTTTGGAGTTATATGAAAAATGCTTAATTTAAAACAGATAGAAACATTTTACCCTGAAAATTTGAGAATCTTTAAAAGGAATTTACTAAGGGAATACTTACAATATGTCATATTAGATATTATTTACAGTTTCGGGTATGGAAGCCGGCTGATTTTTATGGGTGGAACGGCAATTCATATGATCCATGGCGTTCGGCGGTTTTCTGAAGATTTGGATTTTGATAATAGAGGTTTAAGTGAAGAAGATTTTAAAGATTTATCAGATAAAATATTACGGCAATTAGAGTTATATAGTTATTCTGTGGAAATACAAAATAGATATAGAAGTGCTTTTCGTTGTTTTGTAAAATTCCCTGGAATATTTTATCAGCACGATATTTCCGGCCATACACGGGAAAAATTAACCATTCAAATTGATTGCGAACCTCAAAATGTTAATTATCAAGCTGAGAGAGTTATTTTAAATAAATTTGATATTTTTATGAAAATCAATGCCGTACCACCGGATATATTATTATCTCAGAAAATATTAGCTGTTTTATATCGCCCCAGACCGATGGGAAGAGATTTCTACGATGTAATTTTTCTTTTTTCTAAAACAAATCCAAGTTATCATTTTTTAAGAGACAAGATGAAATTGAAAGAAGAAATCGATATAGAAGGGATTAAAAAAAAGTTGCTGTTAAAGTGTGAGAAAATAAATTTTAAAAAATTAGTTGAAGAAGTAAAACCTTTTTTGTTTTACTCAGATGATGCTGAAAAAATAATGTTATTTCCTGATTTCATCAAAACAAAAATGAAGTGAAACAAAAAAGGTCAAGCCTCAACATTTAATATCACTCTATCTGAATGCTAACAGTTTAATATGACTGAGCCTATAAAATTATCTTTTGAAAATGCCTTTTATCATATTACCCATCTCGCAACTATTTTTTAAAAAGAAGGATATTTTAAATCTTTTGTCGTATTAATATTAAGTTGTAGAGAATTGAAAAAGGCTAATTCATTTAACCGCTGGTGGCGATTCAATAAAGTAAATATCTATTCTTGAAGTGTGACAAAGAACCGCACCTGACATATAGTAAAACAGAAACAATTGAAAATCAAGAAAAATAAACTATGAAAAATTTCATTTCGAAAGGATATATGTTATAATAAATTTGAAATTTCAATTACCAAATCCTTCATTATAATTTCAATTACCTGCTTGCTTAATATTTTCAAGGAGGCAAAAAATGATTGCTTATAAGACAGAAAAGATAAATAACGCTATTTGTTTT